>JBOGVH010000127.1:0-1527 GCA_050695235.1 Actinomycetota bacterium | reverse complement strand
GCGTGACGGTTGCCATGCTGCAACCCTGGCATCCCCCGCTCAGTCGGAGGTAGGCCGTGTCGTCCTCTACCGCCACCAACTCGGCGTGGCCCCCGTGGGCCGCGATGCTCGGGTTGATCTGCCGGTCCAGGACCATCATGACCCGCTGGGCCACGGCGCCGGAGAGATCGGCCTTCAGATCGGCCGGCGGACGGCTGCCAACCGCAGGGCTGCTCGGCCCGACCGGCATGATGGGGAGCGGACTCCCGATGGTCGGCCTCGGGCGGTTGGGGTTGGTGATGGCCCAGCCCACTTGGTCGAATTCGACCACCCAGTCGACGCTCGCTCCGCGCAGCTTCTCCACGCTGTCCGGTGGCATGGCGATCGCCAGGTCGTCGTCACCGAGCACTGTATCCGAGGGCGTTACGGACTCCCGGAGCTGGAAATACATGTTGTGGGTGTACTCGCCGTCCACGACGCCGGTCACCTCCAGCCGAAGCACAAGGCGCTCGGGCTGCGGATCCTCTGCTCTGAACTCGAGCAGCTTCTCGCGTGCGGTCGGCGAGATCCTGAGGATCGGCTCCAGGGAGGCTTGGTCCTCGGCGGTCATTGTTCACCCCGCTCCGCGCGAGCAGTCGAATCCACCGTTGAGACGGCGGCTCGTAGCTAGGATACGTTCGTGGCTCGTCTCCTCCTGCTCCTGCCCACCTCCACCTACCGAGCCGGTGATTTCCTTCAGGCGGCCCGGGCACTTGGGGCAGAGGTCGTGGTGGCCTCCGAGCGCAGGCAGGCATTGGCCGGGGTGATGGGCCATCGGGCCCTCACGGTGAATTGCAAGAACCCCGATGAGGCCGCGGACAGCATCGCCCGGCTGGCGGCCCGAAAGCCCCTCGACGCGGTGGTGGCCGTCGACGACGAGGGCGTGCTGGTCGCCGCGCTGGCAGGGCAGCGGTTGGGACTGGCCCACAACCCACCCGATGCGGCTGCACGGAGCCGGGACAAGGCCGCCATGCGCCGAGCCCTGGAGGACGCGGGGGTGCCCCAGCCCGAGTTCCGGATGGCTGGCCCGGATGCGGATGTCGCCGGGCTTGCCGCCGAGGTGGGCCTTCCCTGCGTGGTCAAGCCGGTCTCGCTCTCGGGCAGTCGGGGCGTCATCCGGGCCGACGATCGGGAGGCGGCGGTCGTGGCCGCGAAACGGGTTCGGGCGATCCTGGCCGACGCGGGCGAGGATCCGGAAGCCCCGTTGCTCGTCGAGCGATACATCCCCGGTGATGAAGTCGCCGTCGAGGGCCTGCTTCGGGGCGGGACCCTCGAGCCCCTCGCGGTGTTCGACAAGCCCGACCCGCTGGAGGGCCCCTACTTCGAGGAAACTATCTACGTCACCCCCTCCCGCCTACCTCCGGAGACGCTGGGCGCGATCGTCCGAATGACGGCCGACGCGGCCGCGGCGCTCGAGCTCGTGGAGGGGCCGATCCACGCCGAGCTTCGGACCGATGGAGGGCGGGCCTGGGTTCTCGAGCTGGCCGCGCGCTCCATCGGCGGCCTGTG
>JBOGVH010000126.1:0-3296 GCA_050695235.1 Actinomycetota bacterium | reverse complement strand
ACAGCAAGATCCGGCTGATCAACCACCGCGGCTACGGCCACCACTCGGCCGCTGCGGTCATCGCGATGATCTACCTGTGCTGCGGCGGGATCACCATCCAGCTACCCACGGAAAGGTGAGGAGAACCCCTTTTCCGCGCAAGTTCCCTCACTGCAAGGGCGGCGATTACGGTCTCCAGGCCAGCAAGAATGGTGACGAGGATTGCGGCGAGAATCTCAGCGCCGCTCATGTATCATCCGACCGGAATAGCCCTCAACCCACTCGCAGGGCCGCCATGACGCCGTCCCGCGTCGGGATGATGGACGACACATACCGCTCGTCCTCGGCGATGAGCCGGTTGTGCTCCAGGACGGCCTCCGTGTAGTGGGGCCGGCGATCCTCGGGATCGGGAGCCGCGACACGCCCTGACCACAGCACGTTGTCGCAGAGGTACAACCCGCCGATCTTGATCCGGTCGCGCGCAGCCCGCCAGGCGTCGGGGTAGCCATCCTTGTCGATGTCGTCGTAGATCACATCGAACTCCCCGTCGTTCGACTCGAGCGTGGCCACGGCCTCCCCGACGTGCCAGCGGATAGGTCCGGCCAGGCCGGCCCGGCCCAGGTAGTCGAGTGCCTTCTTCTCGTTCGCCGGGTCGCCGTCCGTGCAGTGGACCTCGCCATCCTGACCCACGGCTCGGCAGAACCAGTACGCCGAGTAGCCGTAGCCCGAGCCGAGCTCGAAGACCCGCCGGGCCCCGACGGCTCGGGCCAGAAGCTCCACCGTGACCCCCACGAGCCGGCCGATGATGGGGAAGCCGCTCTCCTTGCCCTCGGCCTCCATCTCGAGCAGCACGGGCTCGTCGTAGCGCGCGAGCAGCCCGCGCATGTACTCCTCGATCTTCGGGTTCACGATGTCCACGTGTCGGCCTCCGATTTGCGTGATGTTGCCCGAGCGGGTCATTCTTTCACGGCCTCACACCGGATCCCCTCGACGGAAGGGAGGCTGCGATGAGACGTCGTGCCCTGCTCCCGGTCGCCGCCCTGTTGCTGGTCCTCGGCTCGGCGACCACCACCCAGGCCTCTCCGGGCGAAGCTCGCGTGACGCGCGACGATACCGCCGGCTCGTACACGCTTGCGAGCGGCGGAAGCGACGCAACGATGGCCGCGTGCAGCACCGGACGGCGCTCGCAGAACGAGCCGACGATCGCGGTCGATCCCCGTGACCCGGATGTGGTCGTTGCGGGATCGAACGACTACTGCGCGCAGATCGTGAACGGCGATGTGTGGGCGGGCTACTATCGCTCGACCGATGGCGGCGAGAACTGGAGCAACAGCCTGGTCCCGGGGTACCCGGACGACTCCTCGGCGGCCGGCACGGCGTCGCCTGCTCACGGCTCGTGCGCCGCGGCGGGTGACCCGACGCAGGCGTTCGACAACGATGGGCGTCTGTTCTACGCGTTCATCTGCTTCAATCGGTCAGGTCCGGTCAACGGATCGGTCTACGCGGCCAGGTATGTTGACGACGGCGCCACCTACGACCGCACGGTGCTGATCAAGCGGGGGACCCCATCCGGCTTGTTCCTCAGCGGGCTGTTCCAGGACAAGATCAACCTGACGGTCGATCAGAGCGGCAGCGAGTTCTCGGGCAACGTCTACGTCGCATGGTCGCAATACGATGGATTCGCTCCGAACAACGCCGTCCTGTTCTCCCGCTCGACGGACCATGGGCTCTCCTTTTCCCGTCCCGTGCGAGTCACGCCGGTCGAACGCGGCACGGCCTCGTTCGCCGACCTCGCGGTGGGCCCGGACGGGGCGGTGTACGTCACGTACATCACCTATCCCTCCCAGGCCCGGCCGACCTCCGACATCTGGCTCCAGAAGTCGATGAATGGCGGGGTCTCGTTCGGGCCGCCCAGCCACGTCGCCTCGATCACGCGGTTCGACTCGGATCAGTTCAGCGGCACGACCGGGACCGTCGATTGCGGGGACGGACCCTTCGCCTGCGAGAGCGGCTTCACCTACTCCCGGTTCTTCAGTTCCTCGGCGGTGGCAGCGGACGCGAACGGCGTCCACGTCGTGTATGCGGGCGAGCTGCCGAGCGGCCAGTCGAAGGTGTTCGTCCGCAACTCGCCGGACGGGGTGACCTTCCCCACGCCGGCGATCCAGTTGGACGCCGTCCCGACGGGACATCAGTGGTTCCCGGACATCGCCTCGGCCGACGGCACCATCACCGTGGTCTTCTACGACTCCCGGAATGACCCGGCATACGATCCCGCCCGGCCTCCCGGGAACACGGCCGGGGGGGTGAACTCCGGTGACGTGATCCACACGTTCATCGCACGCTCCACGAACGGCGTTTCCTGGACGGAGACCCGGGTGACCACGGCCGGGAGCAACTTCGACTGGGAGACCCATGGCTCCAGGCGGGTGGGTTTCTGGGGCGACTACCTCTATGTCTCCGCGGTCCCCGGGGCGGTGAACGTGACGTGGACCGACTCGCGGGACCTGGTCCCCGGAACCGACCCCCGGGAGACCGGGACCGACGACGACGAAGACGGGTTCGACGTGCTCCAGCCGTGCACGTACGTGCCGAACGACATCAACGCGCCCTCGTACTCCTCCCCGGCGATAGGCGACCCCTGCCTGTCGAAGGGCGGGCTCGACGAGAACATCTACGCGGCGAGGGTCTAGGACGCGGGCTGGGGCGCCCGCGCCGCGGCGCGGACGGGCCCCCGACCGTGCAGTGACCCGCTTCCCCTCGGGCGGATAGAGGCCACGCGGTACCCTTCGACCGTGGACGAGGACCGCCGGGTCACCGACTCCGGGATCGAGATCAAGCCCGTCTACCGGCCCGCCGATCTCCAGGGCCTGGATCCGCCGCGCGACCTCGGCAGGCCCGGCGAGCCGCCGTTCACCCGAGGCATCTATCCCACGATGTACCGCGGCCGGCTGTGGACCATGCGGCAGTACGCCGGGATGGCCACGGCCGATGAGACCAACCGGCGGTTCCGCTACCTCCTCGACAAGGGCCAGACCGGGCTCTCGGTGGCTTTCGACCTCCCGACGCAGATGGGTTACGACTCCGACCACCCCCGCGCCGAGGGGGAGGTCGGCAAGACGGGCGTCGCCATCGACTCCGTGGAGGACATGAAGCGGTTGCTCGACGGGATCCCACTCGACGGAGTGTCCACGTCGATGACGATCAATGCCACGGCCGGCATCCTCCTGCTGATGTACGAGCTGGTCGCCGAGGAGCGGGGCTTCGACTCCCGGCAGCTCTCCGGCACGGTGCAGAACGACATCCTGAAGGAATACATC
>JBOGVH010000125.1:0-6739 GCA_050695235.1 Actinomycetota bacterium | reverse complement strand
ACTGACGAAGGCAAGCTGATCCACCGCCGCGGCGCAGGCCCGATCGACGCCCCGGAGCAACTCGCCAAAGATGTCTGGGGCAGCCTCCGTGACTAAGGTCTATCTGGTCGGCGCCGGACCCGGCGATCCGGGCCTCATCACGGTCCGCGGCGCCGAGGTCCTCCGCGAGGCGGACGTCGTCGTGTACGACCGGCTCGCGTCGCCGCTGCTCCTCGACCTCGCCCCCGCGGACGCGGAACGCGTGTACGCGGGCAAGGAACCGGGGAGATCGGCGCTCCCGCAGGACGAGATCAACCGGCTGCTGGTCGAACGAGCGCTCGAAGGGTTCGTCGTCGTCCGGCTCAAGGGAGGCGACCCCTTCGTGTTCGGGCGCGGCGGTGAGGAGGCCCTGGCGTGCGCCAGGGCAGGCGTCACGTTCGAGGTCGTGCCGGGCGTGACCAGCGCGGTTGCGGCCCCCGCGCTCGCCGGCATCCCGGTTACCCACCGAGGGCTCGCGCAGAGCTTCGCCGTGGTCACGGCCAGCACGGCCCACGGCAACGGCGTCGACTTCGCGCGCGTCGCGACGGCCGTGGATACCCTCGTCGTGCTGATGGCCGCGGGCCGGCTCGACGAAACGTGCCGCGAGCTGATCGCGGCCGGCCGCCCAGCGGAAGAACCCGCGGCCATCGTCCAGTGGGCGGCGACGGCGGATCAGCGGACCGTGATCGGATCCCTGTTCGACCTGCCCGTCCTTGCCGCGGCAGCCTCGATCGGTCCCCCGGCCACGCTCGTGGTCGGCGGCGTCGCCGGGCTCGCGCGCGAGATCGCCGTGCCGTCCCCGGCCGAGGCGGCGGAGGTCCGTCTCGGGGGATAATCCCCTGACGCTCGCGCCGAGGAGGTCGTCATGGCCGAACCGAACTGGGAGCGGTACGGGGCCGGAGCCGGGTTGGGGACGGCCGTGCTCCTGGCGATCCAGGCGTTCTTCGCCCCGCTCTATCCAAGCTTCGAGGATTCCCCCCTCGCCGTGGCCCAGTACTACCGGGAGAACGCCTCCGCCATCCGCGTGCAGATCCTGTTCACCGGGCTGGCCGGGGTGCTGTTCCTGTGGTTCCTGGGGAGCTTGCGAGCCCACCTGCGCCGCTCCGAGGACGAAACCGGACGGATCTCCGCGGTGGCCTTCGGCTCGGGGATCGCGGCGGTGGGGCCCATCGCCGTGGGGGTTCTGGCCACCGCCACGGCGGCGCGCATCGCGGACGGCGTGCTCGGCGAAGGATGGTTGGCCTACGGTCCTCTCCAGAAGTCGGTCCAGGTCCCGGGCCTCGCCACCGTGGTGCCGCTCCACGACATGCGGCTGCTCTCGTACGCCCTCACGTGGTTCGCCGTGGCGCCCCTCCTGGCGGCGACGGCGGTCGTCGCGGCTCGCCACGGGACGTTCCCGACCTGGTACGTGAATGCGAGCTACGCCCTGTTCGTGCTCTCGCTCGGCACCGGGCTGTCCATCCTCATCGACACGGGGCTGTTCGCGCCGGGCGGCGTGTACAACCTCATCCTGTTCGGCCTGTTCGTCGTATGGCTGGGGATCACCAGCTGGCTGATCATGCAGGCCTACGCGCCCACCCCCGCCCAACCAGCGCCCACCCCCGCCGAACCGGCGACCACGCGGGAGCTTCCGGAGACTCCACCCGCGTCCTGACCGACGCGACAGGTCAGGAGGACTGCCGGGCCGCCGCCTCCTGCTTCTGGCGCTCCTCTTCCTGGAGGACGCGGCGAAGGACCTTCCCGATCAGGGTCTCGGGGAGCGAGTCGCGGAACTCGATCTGCTTGGGCACCCGGTACCCGGTCAGGCCCTGCGATGGGTCCCGCGCCCACTCGATGATCTCCTCCGCCGTAGCGTGCTCACCGGGACGAAGGACGACGAAGGCCTTGACCGCCTCACCGGTCTCCGGGTCGGGGACGCCGACCACACTGAGCTTGAGGATCTTGGGATGGCGGTACAGCACGTCCTCGACCTCGGTGGGGTACACGTTGAAACCGGAGACGATGATCATCTCCTTGATCCGGTCGACGATCCGGAAGAACCCGTCGGGGTCCATGATCGCGACGTCGCCGGTGTGCAGCCAGCCGTTCCGGATGGTGAGGGCGGTCTCCTCCGGCCGGTTCCAGTACCCCAGCATGATCTGCGGCCCGCGGACGCAGAGCTCACCACGCTCTCCGAACTCCACCTCTCGGTCCGGGTCGTCCAGGTTCACGATCTTGCAGTCGGTGTCGGGGATGGGAAGCCCGATCGTTCCAGGCCGGGCCCCGCCGACGACCGGGTTCGCGTGCGTCACGGGCGAAGCCTCTGTCAGGCCGTAACCCTCGACCAGGCTCGCGCCACCCGTCACCTCGTGGAACTTCTCCGCCACGGCCTGCGGTAGCGGCGCCGCGCCGGAGACGCACGCCTTGATCGAACGAAGGTCATACTTGCGGGTCTCAGGCGCCTCGTTCAGCTGCATGTACAGCCGGGGGACCCCGGGGAACAGCGACGGCTTCTCCTTGGCCAGTTCCTTCAGGACCATGTGTAGCTCGAACCGGGGGACCAGGGCGAGCTTCGCCCCGTTCAGCACGCCGAGGTTCAGCTCCGTGGTCATCCCGTATGAATGGAAGAACGGAAGGACGCACATGACGGCGTCCTCGCCGGGGACGATCGTGGGGAACCATGCTGTTGCCTGCATCGCGTTCGCCACGAGGTTGAAGTGCGAGAGCATCGCCCCCTTCGACAGCCCGGTGGTCCCGCCCGTGTAGATGAAGCCCGCGGTGTCGCGTTTGGGATCCACGGTCGCCACCGGCGGGATCGGCCCGGCCTGCTTCATCAGCCCGGCCCACCACTTCACCTTGGCGTCTTTCGGCACCGGGGGCCACGGCTTGCCCTCGTGCCTGGCCTCACGCCGGAACTTGAGCGGCGCGAGCTGCTTCAGCGGGAAGCGCATGTAGTCGGTGACCTTGGTAACGATCACGTCGCGGATGCCGAGGGAGGTGAACACAGGGGCGAAGTTCGGGTACAGCTGGTCCAGGACCAACACGACCTGGATCCCGGCGTCCTTCAGCTGGTGCTCCATCTCCCGCTGCGTGTACAGGGGGTTGTTGCCCACGACGACGGCCCCGATCCGGGCGATGGCGTAGTACGCCATCACGTACTGCGGCGAGTTCGGCAGGATCAACCCGACCCGGTCGCCTCTGCGAACGCCGAAGCTCGCCAGGACGCCTGACAACCGCTCCACTTCCTGCAGCAGGAAGCGGTAGGACATGTGCCTGCCGAACCAGGCCATCGATGGGCGGTCGGGGAACCTCCCGGCCGAGCCCTCGAGCATCGAGAACACGGAGGCCTCGGGGTAGGGCTCGAGCGTGTGGGGGACCTCGGCCGGGTAGCTCTTGAACCACGGGCGGTGGTCGGTCACCGGCGCATCATTCCAGAATCCGGCCCCTTGGCTCAACGCGCCAGGCCAGGTGGCCCGCCGTTCGATACGCTCGCCGCCGTGGCGGGGTGGGTGGACGAGGTGCGGGAAGCGGCGAAGCGAGCGGTGCCGCCGATCGAGGGTGAGATCCGTATACCCGGCCTCCGCGAGCCGGTCGAGGTCGTCCGGGACCGGTGGGGGGTCCCGCACATCTACGCGACGGGCCTGGACGACCTGTTCGTGGCCCAGGGCTTCGTTGTTGCATCCGAACGGCTGTTCCAGATCGACTCGGCGCTTCGCCTGGCGAACGGGCGCCTGGCCACGATGTTCGGCGAGTTGGTTGTGCCCATGGACCGCTTCGCGCGGACCGTGGGCTGGAACCGTGCCGGCGCGAGGATCGCCACGCGCCACGACGAACCGTCGTGGCAGATCACGTCGGCGTACCGGACCGGTGCACGGGCATGGCTCGAGGCGATGCCGGCGAAACCGGTCGAGTACGTCGTGCTCGACTTGGATCCCGACCTCCCCGACGACGAAGGGTACTGGACCTCCGGAGCGGTCCTCATGGCCTGGGGCCTCTCGGGGAACTGGGACAACGAGCTGCTTCGAGCGGAGATCGCCGACCGCCTGGGCTGGGACGCCATGCTCGACCTGTTCCCGGACTTGCCCACCGAGGCGCCGTCGGTGATCGCCGGCTCTCGCCCCTCCGCTCTCGACCTGCTGAGGAACTCACCTCGGCGGCCGCCCGCCCAGGGTTCGAACAACTGGGTCGTGGCCGGGTCGCGGACGACCACGGGCAAGCCGCTGCTGGCGAACGACCCGCATCTGGCCACCCAGATGCCCTCGATCTGGTTCGAGGTGCATCTATCCGCGCCCGGATACGAGGCATCCGGCGTGGCCCTGCCGTTCTCACCGGGCATCCTGATCGGGCGGACCGCCCACCACGCGTGGGGGTTCACCAACGTGGGCGGGGACACCCAGGACCTCTACGTCGAGCGGCTCTCCGAGGACGGCCGCGCCGCCGGCTACGCGGGGGAATGGGAGCCACTGACCACCCATCGCGAGGAGATCCTGGTCCGGGGCCGCGACGAACCGGAGGTGCTCGAGGTTCGGGAGACCCGCCACGGCCCCCTCCTCGACTCGTACCTGGTGGGGCGGACGAACCCGGAGGTGATCGAGGGAGGGATCCGCGAGACCTACGCGCTCCGGTGGACGGGCCACGAACACGCCGTCATGCCGTCAGCCGTGCTCGGCATGGCCGGGGCGGGGAGCTTCGAGGAGTTCCGGGAGGCCGTGCGGTTCTGGGAATGCCCAGGCCAGAACGTCGTGTACGCCGACGTGGAGGGGACGATCGGCTACCAGTGCACCGGCCTGTACCCCGTGCGGCGAACGGGCGACGGGACGCTTCCCATTCCCGGCTGGACCCCCGAGTACGAGTGGGAGGGGTTCGTGGAATTCGAGGAGCTCCCGTGGGACATGGATCCCGAGGAGGGCTTCCTGGCCACGGCCAACAACAAGGTGCACGGCGACGCGTACCCCCATCTCATCGGCCATGACTTCCTCCCCCCGTTCCGGGCCAGGCGGATCGTCGAGCTCCTGACCTCGACGGAGCGGCACACTCGAGCGACCTTCTCGGCCATCCAGCTCGACACGGTCTCCATCCCGGCTCGGGAGAACGCGCGCCGGCTCGTCGAGGTGGAACCGGCGACCGACCGGCAGAAGGAGGCCATCGCCCATCTCCAGGACTGGGATGGCGACCTGGCCGCCGGATCGGTGGCCGCTTGCATCTACCAGATGTGGTTGAAGCACGCCGCCCGGCAGGTGCTCCTTCCCAAGCTCGGTCAGGAGCTGTACACGCACTACTACGCTCGGCGCGATGGGTCAAACGGCTTCCAGTTCCAGGCGCTCCCCAACCTGCTGGCCAACCCGACGGCCAGATGGCTCGGGACGAACGGGCGCGGGGCCCTCCACGACGTTCTCCGCCGAGCGTTGGACGACGCGATCGATGAGCTCGAGGGGCGGCTGGGCCGTGACATGGACGCTTGGCGGTGGGGAGCGGTGCACCGGGTCGTGTTCGCCGGGCCGCTCGCCCTGATACCCGACCTCGCCGAGCTCTTCACCGGCGGCGTGGTCGAGGCGGGCGGGGACGAACAGACCATCTGCCAGGGCGCGTTCGAGCCCGACCACTCGTACGACGTCGCGGTGCTGTCCTCCTGGCGCCAGATCCTGGATCTCTCGGACGCGGACGCTGCCGTGGGGATCCATCCGACCGGCCAGTCCGGGCATCCGGCGTCGGAGCACTGGAACGACCTCCTGCCGCTCTGGGCACAGGGGGAGCATCACCCGCTGGCGTTCACGAGGGGGGCCGTGGAAACCCACGCCGAGGCAACTCTGACGCTGGTGCCCGCGGTAACCTAGCCGGACGATGCCGGAGTCCCGAGGCCGACAGAAGCAGCGGCGCCGGCCGTACGTGCCGCCGCCCCCGAAGAAGAAGCGCAGGCCCAGCCCTCGCTGGTTCGGTGTCTTGATCCTCGGCCTGATGGGCGTGGGCGTGGCCATGATCGTCCTGAACTACATGGGGTTGCTGCCGGGTACCCAGTTCGGGGCCCGAAACCTCTATCTGTGGCTCGGCCTGGGCCTGATCGCCCTGGGCTTCGGCGGGGCCACCCAGTGGCGCTGACCTCGGCGAGGTGCGGCGCCCGAATCACATCGGTGTGATCTTTCACAGCATTTTCCACAGCTGTGGGAAACCTCAGCCGGGAGTCAGGTCCCCGGCGGCGGGCCGCCGAACCACCTCCATCGGCTCACCGCAGTGCCTGGGGATCTGGAGCTCCCCCAGCCGGGTCACGCGGAACTCCGTGCCGCATTCTCGGCACACCAGGAAGACCTCGAGCTCCTCGACGTCCTCGACCTCCGGGCTCTCCCTGGGCCCGGGACCGGAGGCGGCACGGAGCGCGATCATCCCGACCCAGGCGATGGCCAGCCCCATCAGGACCGCCGTGAGCACCACCCACCAACTCACGGGATGCGCTCCAGGACCATCGCGTTGGCCATCCCTCCGCCCTCGCACATGACCTGGAGCCCGTACCGGCCCCGGCGTCGCTCCAGCTCAGCGACCAGGTCGGCCGTGAGCCTCGCACCGCTCGCCCCCACCGGATGACCCATCGCGATGGCGCCGCCGTTCGGGTTCACGTGCTCATCGAACCAGGCGTCCGGGATCTCGAGCTCCCGCTTCCATGCCAGCACGACGGAGGCGAAGGCCTCGTTGATCTCCGCCACGTCGACGTCCTCGAGCGCGAGGCCGGCCCGGTCGAGCACCATGCGCG
>JBOGVH010000124.1:0-1918 GCA_050695235.1 Actinomycetota bacterium | reverse complement strand
GTGTACCCGTCGTCGCGAGTTCAGGATGGTGTCAGCCACGACGTCGGGTTGGTGCCAGATCTGTGAGTCCCACACCTCCAGGACCACGTAGCCCGCATCCTCGAGGCGGAGACGGCGGGCCGCGTCGGCCGCCCGGTCGACCAGTGACGTGTGGTGCTTCTCGCTCTGGACCTCGACGATCAGGGGCAGCTGCTTGTCCCGGAAGTCGACCCGGCCGCACCACTCCTCGTCGTTGCCCGAGTTGATCTGGCGGCGCAGCGGCTCGATCCCCCGCTCACGCAGGAGCGCGTTCAACCGGTCCAGTCGCGATTGCGGGATCGCAACGTACAGCAGCCGAGCCAAGCCGTCCTCCGGCGACCGCTCCCTGGCCCGGTGGAACCCGGACGTCGCGGCCTGGCCGATCGCGATGTGGTCCTCGTGTCCGGTGACCCCATCGGGGCCGAACGTCACCACGACCTCGGGACGGGCCGTCGCGAGGAGCTCGGCGATGCGGCCGGCCACCTCGTCAGGAGGAACCCCCTGGAGGCCACCATCGGGATAACGGAGGAGGTGCAGCGCCGGCTTCACGCCGAGCTCGCCCCACGCGGCCCGGTCCTCGCCCTCCCGGACCATTCCCAGATTCTGCGGCGTTGCCAGGCTGGGGTCGAGGATCCGCCCCGCGTCCCCGCTGGTGGCCAGGATCGCCGTGACCTCGATCCCGGCATCGGCATGCAGCCCGACGGTTCCCCCCACGCCGTACGTGTCGTCGTCGGGGTGGGCGAAGACGGCGGCCAGGCGCCGGGTCACTGCTCGGGGAGGTCGAGCAGCGGCTCCAGGCCGACGGTCAGGCCCGGCCGCGTGGACACGGCCCGGATGGCCATCAGCACCCCGGGCATGAAGGAGCTCCGGTCGGTGGAGTCGTGGCGGATGGTCAGGGTCTGGCCCAACCCACCCAGGATGACCTCTTGGTGGGCCACCAGGCCAGGGAGTCGAACCGAGTGGACGCGCACGCCGTCCACCTCGCCCCCCCGAACGCCCTCGATCGATTCCGTCGTGGGACCTCGATACCCGCCACCGCGCTCTTCGACCAATCGCCTGGCGGTGGAAAGCGCGGTCCCCGAGGGGGCGTCGGCCTTGCCGTCGTGATGGAGCTCGATGATCTCCGCGGCCGGAAAGAATCGAGCCGCCTCGGCGGCGAACCGCTGCATCAGCACCGCGCCGAGAGCGAAGTTCGGCGCGACGATCACGTTCGGCTCGCCGCCCTCGTCCTCGATCAGCTTGCGGATCTCATCCAGCTCGCCCTCCATCAATCCGGTGGTGCCCACGACCAGGTGGATGCCGTGCTCGATGCACCACCGGATGTCGTCCATCACGACCTCGGGGTGCGTGAAGTCCACGGCCACCTCCACCTCCGCCTCGAGCAGGCGATCCAGCTCGTCGGAGATGGGGACGTCAAGCTTGGGATGGCCGATCTGCGACCCGATCGACTGGCCCACTTTGGACCGGTCGATAGCGGCGACCAGCGCAAGGTCGGTTTCGCCGGCCACGGTTCGGCACACCATCTGCCCCATGCGTCCCGCAGCGCCGACCACACCGACCCGGATCAAGTGACAGGTTCCTTTCCCTTGAACGGACCGAGCATCGCCAGGGCAAGCGGCTGGGACAGGACCCGCTTGGCCACCCGGCGAGCGTCGTCGAGGGTCACGGCCTCGATCCGTTGGAGGATCTGGTTCACGGTCAGGATCTCGCCGTGCGAGATCTCGGATTTGCCCAGGCGCGACATCCGGCCGCTCGGGTCCTCCAGCGACAGGACGAGCGATCCCTTCATGTGGCCCTTGGCCCGCTCGAATTCCTCCTCGGAGAGCGCGCCGTCGGCCACGTCGGCCAGCTGCTCGCGAACGAGGTCGAGCACCTCCTTGGCCAGGGCGGGGGTCGTTCC
>JBOGVH010000123.1:0-3847 GCA_050695235.1 Actinomycetota bacterium | reverse complement strand
GTGTGGGCCTGCACGACGTGCGGAGCCTGTATGCAGGAGTGTCCCGTGGACATCGAGCACATCGACCACATCGTCGACCTCCGTCGGAACCTGGTGATGGGTGAGTCACGATTCCCCCCCGAGTCGGCCGAGCTCCTTCGGAACCTGGAGACCGCCGGGAACCCGTGGGGTCAGCCCCAGTCACAGCGCGCGGCGTGGGCCGAGGGGATGGATGTTCCGCAGCTCGGTCCGGGCGAGCAGGCTCCGGAGTTCGTCTACTGGGTGGGATGCGCCGGCTCGTTCGACGACCGAGCCCGCGGGGTCTCGCGTGCCGTGGCCGGCCTCCTCCGCGATGCCGGAGTGTCCTTCGCCATCCTCGGCCCTCAGGAGCTGTGCACCGGCGACCCGGCTCGCCGCATCGGGAACGAGTACCTGTTCCAGACGTTGGCGGAGCAGAACGTGGCAATGCTCGACGGCTCGGGAGTCACCAAGATCGTGGCCAACTGCCCCCACTGCTTCAACGTGCTCCGTAACGAGTACCCGGACTACGGTGGTCGGTACGAGGTGCTCCATCACACCCAGCTGCTCGCCCAACTGGTCGAGGACGGCCGCCTCCGGCCAACGGGCCCCGTGCGGGCGCTGCTCGCCTATCACGACCCCTGCTACCTGGGGCGGCACAACGGCGTCTACGGGGAGCCGCGGCAGGTCCTGGATTCGGTCCCCGGCTTGTCGACCGTTGAGATGCCCCGCCACGGGAGCCGGGGTCTGTGTTGCGGTGCGGGGGGAGCCCGGATGTGGATGGAGGAGCGGATCGGTAAGCGCATCAACCGGGAGCGCATGGACGAGGCCGCCTCCACCGGCGCGGACATGGTCGGTGTGGCCTGTCCCTTTTGCCTCGTGATGCTGGATGACGGAGCCCGGGCACGGGGCGACGACGTGGAGGTGACCGACGTCGCGCAGGTCCTGGCCACGTCGATGTCGAGGGATCGCCTAGTCCCTTCGGAGTAGCCCCCTCCCTTGTCCTCTTGGACCGACAGGTCGCGCTCGTCGACCCCGCACGGCCCCCGACGCAGCGGTTGCCTCGGGGCACCGGTTCAAGCGCGCCCCTAAACCGTCCGAAGGAAGAACTAGACCGAACGGCTTGGCTTGGTCGAACGGACGACCCCCGGTGTCGTCCGCGATATCGAGGGCGAGAGGCAGGCAGCACGACCGTGGGCCGTGCCGGCCGAGAAGGAAGGGAACGGGTGGAGACAGCTGTCGTCCACGAGGCCGACGAAGCCGCCGAATGCCGGCGCCTCGCCGAGCTCTTGAACCTCGACGCCGTGGGCATCATGCGATCCGGCGAATCCTCTCGGAGGATCGCCTGGTGGGCCACACCCGGGTCGGGACCGCTTCCCCTTCACCTCGACGACGTGCTCGAAGGACGGGCCGAGGGCTGGATCGCATGCCCGCGCGGTGACGATCTAGTGTTCGCCCGCCTCACGCCGAAGTCCTCCGTCCGCTCGGTCGCCGCGTTGCGAGGGATGCTCTCATCGCTCGCAGGCCGGAGGCCCTCCGCTTCGGACGGTCTCGACGATCCGTACGCGAAGGAGCGAACCCGGTGGGCCTATGCCATCCACGACGGCCTCACGCAGGTCGTGACGGCGTCGGTGCTCGAACTGGAGTGGATGGCCAGACGGGTCGAGCTCGACCACTCGCAGGCCACGGCGGCTTTGGCCGAGGCGGCGACCGAGCTCAGACGAGCCCTGGAGGAGATCCGGCGGATGCTGGCCGCCCTGTCGCCCGATGGATCGCCGGAGGACGGATCGCGCCAGGAGGAATCGCTCGAGCTGGTCGTGCAGAAGGTGCTGGAGCGGTGGCGGCTCCCCGCCTCCTGGTCGATCGAGGGCGACGTCGGCGCCGTCCACGGTCCGATCCTCCAGGCGGCCTCCTCCGTCATCCGGGAAGGGGTGGCCAACGCGGCCAAGCATTCGGCATCCAAGGACGTGGCCGTGAGGGTTCAGGCGACGCCACAGCGCGTCGAGGTGCAGGTCGAAGACCGGGGACAGGGCTTTGAGGCCTCCCCGAAGGAGCCGGGGGAGGGCCATCTGGGTCTGGAGATGATGCGACGCCTGGTGGCGGAGGTGCGCGGCACCCTCGACATCGAGTCGTCCCCTGGGCGCGGGACTCGGGTGGTCGCCCGGCTACCCGTCGACGAGCAAGGAGACGAACCTTGAGGATCATGATCGTTGACGATCACGCGCTGGTGCGTCGCGGCATGGCTCATGTCGTGCGCGAATGCTTCAGCGAAGCGGACGTCGAGGAGACTGCAGGGGCGGAGGAGGCCCTTCGGGTGATGGAGGCCGGCCCCGTCGACGTCGCCCTCGTCGACGTGCGGATGCCACACACCGACGGGCTCGAGCTGCTCCACGATCTGCGGACCAGATGGCCCAAGGTGCCCGTGATCGTGCTCACCACGTTCGACCATGCGCATTACGTGCGGCGAGCCCTGGCCGAGGGCGCCGCGGGGTATCTGCTGAAGGACGCGACGCCGGAGGACCTGGAGCAAGCGATCAAGGTGGCGATCTCAGGTGGCGGCAACGTCCTGTCGCCAAGGGTCATCCAGAACCTGTTCGACGCCATGGAGGTAGGAAGCGGCGACCAGAGCGAGACGCACAGCCGTCCGTCGACCAGCCTCACGCAGCGAGAGACCGACATCCTGGCTCTGCTGGCTGAGGGAAAGAGCAACCGAGACATCTCCCGGGCACTGTTCCTGTCCGAGAAGACCGTGAAAGCGCACCTCGCAGCGGTCTTCCGGAAGCTCGGCGTGAGCAACCGCACGCAGGCCGCGATGGCCGCGGTCTCGATGGGGATCGGTCCGACGCCTTTCGCGATGGACCCGGAGCATGTGGAGCCCTCCAACGCAACGACGCATCGGTGACCCCCCGGTGGTCACCGAGATGCCGGCGGCAGTGAGGAGTGGATCCGGGCGGGCCCGGAGGGGCTGGGGCACGGCCGGAGATGGACGACGGGCGCCCGCATCGCGGAGGGGGAAGGGGACGGCCGGAGGCGGCGGATAGATGGAACGCAAGCAGGGTCTGATCGGCGGCTTCCTCGGCCAAAAGGGAGAAGACGGATCCGAGGACCGAGACGCCTCCTCCGGCACAGCCGGGGGCTCCGAAGCGGATGGATCACCTCCGAAGGGCAACCAGGTGGACGCGTACGAGGAGGATTGGTACCGGAGCTTGAAGGCGCTGGCAGAGCGCCGCGCCCAGATCGCCGAGGAGGACGAGGAGGAGACCCCCGCCGCCTCCCAACCGCCTGATCAGTACTCGTCCGAGCAGGAGCCGGAGGCACCGCCGAAGCCCGAGCAGCCTGCCGCCGAGACCTCAGAGCCGCCCGCGCCGGTTGAGCCCGAGCAACCTGCGGCAGAGATCCCCGAGCCGCCCGCGCCGGTTGAGCCCGAGCAACCTGCGGCCGATGTCCCGAAGCCCTCGGCCACGGAGATCCTGCAGCGACGGCTGACTGCGCTCAAGGCGGCTCAGCCCGAGGCTCCCCACAGCCGTGAGCCCGTCGAACCGGATCGTGCCGTCGCGGCCGAGCCGAGCGAACCTGCCCAAGCCGTTGAAGCTGTCGAAGCCGGCGCTTGGAAAGCCGATGTTGCGCCCAGCCAAACGTACCTGCCGCGTCCGGAACCGGCCCCGGAGGCCCAGCCGGAGTCCGTCGGCCCTTCGCTCGGCGCTCGCGATCCGGACGAGCGGCGCCGTGCCCTCCGGGAGCTCACCGAGCGGGGCCCGGGCGATGGCGAGCTGGAGCAGGTCGTTGGCCTGTTGCTCGACCCGGATCAGGAGGTCCGCCGGTTGGCCCTGGAGGTCCTGTCGAACCGGGC
>JBOGVH010000122.1:0-2424 GCA_050695235.1 Actinomycetota bacterium | reverse complement strand
CTTCAAGATCCAGCGCTGCTTCATCTACCTGGATCCCGACTACGCCGGACTGGACACCGAGCGGTACCCGTGGCTCGGCCAGAGCGGCCGAGACCCCTCGGCGCCGCTCGGATGAGGGCCTTCACGTTCGACGCCCTGCCCGGCCGAGTGGTGTTCGGGGTGGGCAGCGTGGAGCGCTTGCCCGACGAGGTCGACCGGCTGGGCGCGGACCGGATCCTCCTGGTCGTCGACCCGGCGAACAGGGAGCGGGGCGAGGCCCTTCGGGAACGGCTGGGCGAGCGGTGCTCGGGGGTCTTCACCGACGTGCAGCCTCACGTGCCCATCGAGGCTGCGAGGGATGCCCGAGAGGCGGCACGCGAGAGCGGAGCCGACTGCGTGGTCACGCTGGGCGGAGGCACCACCACGGGGTTCGGGAAGGCGATCGCGCTGGAGTCGGACCTCTCGACCGTCGCCATCCCGACCACCTACGCGGGATCGGAGATGACGCCGATCTACGGCCTGACCTCGGACGGACGGAAACAGACGGGGCGGGACACGCGGGTGCTGCCGAAGACCGTCATCTACGACCCGTCCCTCACCACCTCCCTCCCCGCCTCGGTGACCGGCCCGAGTGGCATGAACGCCCTCGCCCACTGCGTAGAGGCGCTCTACGGTAAGGAGGCCAACCCGGTCACCTCGCTGATGGCGGAGGAGGGGATCCGGGCGCTGGCCCTGGGGATCCCCACCACCGTACGAGAGCCGATGAACCTGGAGGCCCGAAGCGAGGCCCTGTACGGCGCGTACTTGGCGGGGGCGGCGCTGGCCGTCGTCGGCATGGCCGTCCACCACCGGATCTGTCACGTCCTTGGAGGCACGTTCGGGTTGGCCCACGGGGACGTGAACGCGGTGATCCTCCCCCATGCGGCCCGGTTCAACCACCCCGCGGCGCCCGAGGCCCTGGACCGGGCGGCGCGGGCGCTCGGGGTGGACGACGCGGCCGCCGGCCTGTTCGATCTCGCCCTGTCCATGGGGGCTCCGACCAGCCTGGCCGCCCTCGGCATGAGCGAGAAGGATGTGGCGGAAGCGGCCCGCCTGAGCGCCGATCCGCCTCCCTGGAACCCACGTCCGGTCGAGGTGGACGACATGGTTTCGCTGCTGGAGGACGCCTTCCACGGACGGCGTCCGGCACCGGGGCGTCCGGCAGGGGTGACCGAGCCGGTGGGGAGGTGAGGCGGCAGGGGAACGAGCCCCTGGGCGGGTGACTGCTGGCGCAAGATCGTTTCGTGTCGAGCATGGGGGGGCATATGGCCACGAGAGAGTTGTCGAGGTTCCGGTTCGAGGTTTCGCAGAGTAGGTTGGTCACCGCCTTGGTGGCGGGGTTCGTGGCGACGCACATCGCCACCGTCACCGGCTACTGGTACCACGGCGTGAACCTGCCGGACCTCGGATGGCCGAACTTCAACGGTCTCCTGCTGCTGGGGACGGACTCGAGCGCACTTGCCCAGTTCTGGGCGGGCACCGCGTACCACATGGCGACCGGGATCTCCTTCGCGCTGTTCTACACGTTCATCGTTCACCCCCGGATCCCGTTGCCGAACAGCATGGGTGGCAATATCGCCAAGGCCATCTTGTTCGCGCTGGTGCTGGCCACGCTCAGCGCCGCATGGTGGGTGCCTCAGTTGTTCAACCAGGTGTTCCAGACGGACTTGGGGTGGTTCAGCCAGAACGTCGGAACGCTTCTCGGCACCGCGGCCTGGAAGCCGATCTTTGGCATCTATCTCTGGCACGTCATCTGGGGCCTCAACCTCGGGCTCATCTACAACCCGCTGCCCGCGGAGGCGTAGGCGAGCAGGCTGAACGTCGAGGAGGTAAAGACCCGGGCTTGGTTTTCCTCGCCCCTCCCCCGCATCGCGGCCAGCACGTCCGTCCTCGGACAAGGCTGCTCGCCGATCCGTCGACGAGGCAGGCCCAAGGGGGGATGATGGGGAGGCGATGAGCGAGAACACGATCGAGCGCTTCGGCTCCCCGGCCGACGTGCGGGAGCGGCTGGCCGGTGCCACATACCTGGCGGACGAGCATCTGGCCGTGACGGTCTACCTGGCCGACAGGCTGGACAAGCCCGTTCTGTGCGAGGGCCCCGCCGGCGTCGGGAAGACCGAGCTCGCCAAGGCCGTCGCCGCCGCCACCGGCCACCGGCTGATCCGGCTCCAGTGCTACGAGGGACTCGACGAGGCCAAGGCGCTCTACGAGTGGAACTACAAAAAGCAGCTCCTTCGTATCCAGGCCGACTCGGGGGAACGGGACTGGGAGAAGGTGGAGCACGACATCGTCGCCGAGGAATTCCTGCTCTCCCGTCCCCTGCTCACCGCCATCCGCTCCGCGGAGCCCACGGTGCTGCTCCTCGACGAGATCGACCGGTTGGAAGTGGAGACCGAGGCCCTGCTC
>JBOGVH010000121.1:0-3007 GCA_050695235.1 Actinomycetota bacterium | reverse complement strand
GGCCATCAGCGGCAGCGGCTTGCCCACCTTCGATCTGGTGGACTGGGCGACCCTTCGCGCGGCGTCGCGGAGAGCCTGGCCGGCCGGCGAGTCGGGGTCGGTCACCACGATGGGCCGGCCCTCGTCGCCCCCCTGGCGAAGGTCCGGCATCAGCGGCACCTGGGCGAGGAGCGGAACGCCGAGCGTGTCCGCCGCCTCCTGTCCTCCGCCGGCGCCGAAGATCGACGTTCGCTCGCCGCAATGCGGACACGCGAACCAGGACATGTTCTCGATCACTCCGAGGGGGCGAAGGTTCGTGCGCTCGGCCATCTTCCCGGCGCGCTCCGCCACCTTGCGAGCTGCCTCCTGCGGAGTCGTGACGACGAGCATCGAGGCTCCGGGCAGGAACGAGGCCAACGAGATCGAGACATCGCCCGTCCCGGGAGGGAGGTCGGCGAGCAGGAAATCGAGCTCTCCCCAGTAGACGTCGCCCAGGAACTGCTCGATGGCCTTGTGCAGCATGGGCCCCCGCCAGATCACGGGGGTCTCCTCGGGCACGAAGAATCCCATCGAGATGACCTTCACGCCGTGGGACTCGAGCGGCAGGATCATGTTGTTGAACCCGACCGGTTGGCCGGTGACGCCGATCATCCGGGGAACGGAGAAGCCCCAGACGTCGGCATCGAGGACGCCCACGCGGTGTCCCTCGGCGGCCAGCGCGCACGCCAGGTTCACCGTGATGCTGGACTTGCCCACGCCACCCTTGCCGGACGCGACGGCGATGACCGTCGTGTCGGTTCCGACGAAGAACTGGCGCTGCTGCTGCGGAGCGGCCGCCGCGCTTCCTCGAAGTCTCGTGACGAGCTCCGCTCGCTGCTGCTCGCTCATCGGGGACAGCTCGACGTCGACCCGTTCGACGCCGAGCGGTTGGAGGGCGTTGGTCACGTCCGACGTGATCCGGTCCTTCAGCGGACAGCCCTCGATCGTGATCAGGACGTGGACCCGCACCGAGCCGTCGTTCACCTCGATGCCCTGGAGCATGCCGATGTCCTCGATCGGCTTGCCGATCTCGGGGTCCAGCACGTTCCTCAGTGCCTGGCGGACCTGATCCTCGGTGACCAACGGGGGCTCCTTCGGATTATCCTGATTCCTACCGTGCGAACCGTTCAAATCACCATGGTACGCCGGAGCGTGGGGAGCGTCGATGCCGGCGACTGAGCCCAAACCCCTCGGGGTTCACAAGGCCCTGGCGGACGATACGCGGTTCCGGTTGCACCGCTACCTCGGCTTGTCGGGGCGCCCGGTGTCCGTTCGGGAACTCGCCACGCGTCTTTCGTTGCACCCCAACACGCTCCGGCCTCACCTGCGACGGCTGGAGCAGGCGGGGCTCGTGGCCCGGGAGGTGCGCAAGGGCTCGAGGGTGGGACGGCCGCAGACCATGTACTACGCCGTGGACCGGGACGAGCCCGAGGGCCGCGATTACCGGCTGCTGGCCGAGATCCTGGCCGGCCTGGCCACCGGAAGACGAGCTCAGGATCGCGCCGCCGCGCTGGCCCGCGAATGGGGCAGGTACCTGGTGGCTCAGGGGGGTCCGAAGCCCGGGACACACCTTCCGGCCCGGCGGAACCTGGCGATGCTCCAGGAGGCGATGGCTCGAGCGGGGTTCGACCCTCGGTTCCGACGGAAGGAGGGGCAGGCCGTGGAGGTCTCGCTCCGGGACTGCCCGTTTCGAGATCTGGTGGAGGACCATCGCGAGCTGGCATGCGGGATCCACCGCGGGTTGGTGGAGGGCATGTTGGGCGGGCTGAAGCCTCCCCTTCGCCTGGCCGAGTTCTCACCCCTCGTGGAGCGCTCGGTGTGTCGTCTGGTGGCCAGGGCCGACGACGGGTGATGTGAGCGCTCAGCTTCCCTCCCCCTCCCGCCGATACCGGTAGGGGTCGCCCGCTCGCAGCGGGGGCACGTCAACGTCCGTCGATCGTCGGGAGATGTGCGCGTTGGTCACGACAGACGGGATGGAAAGCAGCCAGGCCACGGCGCCGAGCGCAGACCAGATGGAGGAATTCGCCGGCTGGCTCAGAACCCTGGTGGCCGAAGAGGGTTCGGACCTGCACCTGAAGGCCGGCTCGCCGCCCAAGATCCGCCAGACCGACGGCCAGCTCGTCGCCCTCGATCACGCTCCACTCACGCACAGGCACTCCGAGTTCATCGCCATGCAGATCATCCCGGAGGATCGCCGGGAGCGGTTCCACAGGGCCGGGGAGGTCGACTTCGCCCACGGGATCCCCGGCGTGGGCCGGTTCCGGGTGAACGTGTTCCGTCAGCGCGGCTCGATAAGCCTGGTCCTGCGGCGACTGCGGTTCGGGGGGCCGACCTTCGACGAGCTCCACCTGCCCGATGTGGTGCGAAGCCTCGCCGAAGAGCCACGGGGTCTGGTGCTCGTGACCGGGCCGACCGGGTCGGGGAAGACCACCACGCTCGCCGCGATGATCGAGCACATCAACCGAAACAAACAGGGGCACATCGTGACGATCGAGGATCCCATCGAGGTGTTGTTCAGGGACGACCAGTCCTCGATCAATCAGCGCGAGGTCGGCAACGACACCGAGAGCTTCGAGTCCGCCCTGCGCGCCGCGCTTCGTCAGGATCCCGACGTCATCCTCATCGGGGAGATGCGTGACACGGACACCGTGCGCGCCGCGCTCCAGGCAGCCGAGACCGGGCACCTCGTGCTGTCAACCCTCCACACGGTCGATGCCACCGAGACGGTGAACCGGGTCCTGGACTTCTTTCCGCCGCACCAGCAACAGCAGATCCGGTTGACCCTCGCCGGCGCGTTGAAGGGGATCGTCTGCCAACGCCTGGTGCCGACCGCCGACGGCGGACGGATCCCCGGCGTCGAGATCATGGTCAACACGGGAAGGATCGCCGAACGGATCGCCGACCCGGACAAGACATAGGAGATCCATGTCCTGATCGGGGAGGGGCGGTTCTATGGAATGGTCACGTTCGACCAGTCACTGGTCGCGCT
>JBOGVH010000120.1:0-6770 GCA_050695235.1 Actinomycetota bacterium | reverse complement strand
ACCCTGGGCAGCGGCAACCACAACGGGTGGAGGAACAAGCCTCCCGAGGGAGGCTGGAAGGGCGAGAACCCCAAACGACAGGGCCCGAAGGAAGGTTGAGGGGGAGTCCGGCAAACAGCGGGGCCGGGAGGACGGGAGCCTACGAGAGGTCCGACCGGTATCGCACCGTCGGGTAGTTCAAGCAGTCGATGCGTTCGGTCGTCGTCGCCCCGTCGAGCTTCCATCCCGCCAGCTCGTAGAAGCGCCGGGCCCGATCGTTCGATTCGAGGACCCAGAGGGTCGCAGCTCCGAACCCCCGCTCCCGCAGATCCTCGATCGAATGGGTGAACAGGTGCCGACCAACGCCCGTCCCGTAGGCGCTCGGATCGAGGTAGATCGCGTAGATCTCGGCGGTGCGGGCATCGGCATCGGCGTCCTCACTCGGCCCGGTGACCGCGAACCCCACGATCGATCGTTCCTCGTCCGCCACCCATACGCGCCAGTCCGGTCGAGGATGCTCCAGGGCCCATCGATGCTGGGACAGCCGCTCGTCCACGGTCAACCCATCCAGGTAGTCGTCGGGGAGCTGGCCACGATAAGCGGCTTGCCACGATCGCACGTGCACGGTCGCGATGGCTTCTGCGTCGGCCGGGATCGCCTCTCGGATGCGCACGGCCACACCGGGAGGATATCGAAGCGGTGGGCGCTCTCCGTTCCCGAGCCGGGCTATCCCTCGCCCCGCCGGGGGTGAAGTAGGCCGTACAGGTACCCGTCGGTCAGGGCCTCCCAGGACGCTTCGATGATGTTGCTCGACACGCCGACCGTGGTCCACTCGCCCTGGCCGTTGGAGGTGTCGATCAACACGCGGACGGTCGCGCCGGTGCCGATGTTCTCGTCGAGCACGCGGACCCGGTAGTCCTCCAGGGTGATGTGCTCGAGCTCGGGGTACTCGTTCGACAGAGCCTTGCGAAGCGCGTTGTCCAGGGCCCCGACGGGTCCATGACCCTCCGCGCTCTCGACGTGGCGGCCGCCGCCGGCCCGGACCTTGACGGTGGCCTCGGCCAGGGCCTCCTCTTCCTGCCGTCGTTCCACGTGCACCCGGTAGCTCTCGACGTCGAAGAAGGGCTGTTTCCATCCGTCGTGCCGGCGCATCAGGAGCTCGAGCGACGCGTCGGCCACCTCGAACGTGTAGCCCCGGGCCTCCCGGTCCTTCAGCTCGGCGAGCAGATTCGGGATGGCATCGTCGGAGAGCTCCAGGCCGAACTGCCCGGCCTTCATCTTCAGCGATGCAGTGCCGGACAGATCGGAGGCCACGACGCCCCGCCGGTTGCCCACGGATTCCGGCGGGATGTGCTCGTACGCCTCGGCGAACCTGGCCACCCCGCTCGTGTGCAGTCCAGCCTTGTGGGTGAACGCGTAGCGGCCCGCGTAGGGCTGATGCGAATCCGGGGTGACGTTGGCCACCTCGGCCACGTAGTGCGACAGCTCGGTGAGCCGGCCGATCGAGTCGGGGAGGAGCGGCCGGGCTCCCATCTTCAGGGCCAGGTTGGCGGCGATCGGCACCAGGTCGGCGTTGCCGGTCCGCTCCCCGTAGCCGTTGATCGTCCCCTGGACCTGGTAGACCCCGGCCTCCACGGCCACGATCGAGTTGGCCACGGCGCAACCTGCGTCGTTGTGGACGTGGACGCCGAGGGGAACGCCGGCGCTCTCGCGCACCTCACCGACGACGCGAGAAACGTCAGGAGGCAGGGCGCCGCCGTTCGTGTCACACAGCACCAGCCGTTCGGCGCCCGCCTCCTGAGCTGCCGCCAGCACGGCCAGGGCGAACGACCGGTTCAGTCGGTACCCGTCGAAGAAGTGCTCGGCGTCGAAGAACACCCGCCGGCCCTCCGAGGCAAGGAAGGCGATCGAGTCCCGGACCATGGCCACGCCCTCGTCGAGGGTGGTCCGCAGGGCTTCGGTGACGTGGAGGTCCCAGGACTTCCCCACGAGGCACACGACCTCGGTGCCGGCGTCCAGGAGGTCGCGAAGGACGGCGCTGTCCTCGGCCCGCTCGCCGGCCTTGCGGGTCATGCCGAATGCGGTGAGGGTCGCGTGCCGCAGCTTCTCCTTGGTGGCCAGCCGGAAGAACTCGGTCTCCCGAGGGTTCGCGCCCGGCCAGCCCCCCTCGACGTACGGGAAGCCCAGCGAGTCCAACCGGTGCAGGATCCGCAGCCGGTCCTCGATCGACAACGAGAGGCCGGCCCGCTGCGCCCCGTCGCGCAAGGTGGTGTCGTACAGCTCGACCTGGACGTCCCGGGTCATGCGCTCGCCCCCTCCACGACCAGGTCGCCCACCTCGGAAGTCGTGTAGCCCATCTCGCCGGCCCGCATCGAGTGCACCTTCGAACACGCGAACCGGATCCCGGCGTCGACCCGGGTGGCGGCGTCGCGCTCCCCCAGGTTCTCCAGCAACATCCCGAGGGCGCCGATGGCGGCGAGCGGATTGATCGTGCCCTTCCCGATCTCGTTCGGCGCCGTGCCGCCGATCGGCTCGAACATCGACACCCCGCCGGGATTGATGTTCCCGCCGGACGCGACCCCGAGCCCGCCCTGCAGCATCGCGCCGAGATCCGTGATGATGTCGCCGAACATGTTGTCGGTGACGATCACATCGAACCGCGACGGCCGGTCCAGGAAGTAGATGCACGCCGCGTCGACATGGACGTAGTCGGTCTCGACCTCGGGGAACTCGCGCGAGACCTCATCGACGACGCGCTGGTACAGGTCGCCGGCGAAGGTCAGCACGTTCGTCTTGTGGACGAGCGTGAGCTTCCTCCTTCGATCCGGCCGTCCGGCGTACTCGAACGCGTACCGGACGATCCGCTCAACGCCGTGCCGGGTGTTCACGGACTCCTGCACCGCAACCTCGTGCGGCGTTCCCTTGCGGTGGAACCCTCCGGCCCCCGTGTAGAGCCCCTCGCCGTTCTCCCGGACCACCACGAAGTTGACATCGGCCTCCGTCTGCGAGGGGATGAGGGTCTTCACGCCCGGATACCGGATGACCGGACGGAGGTTGACGTACTGGTCGAGCTCGAACCGGATCCGAAGGAGCAGGTCGCGCTCGAGGATGCCCGGTCGCACGCGCGGGTCGCCGACGGCCCCGAGGAAGATGGCGTCCATCTGCCGCAGCACCTCGAGTTCCTCGTCGGGGAGGACGTCACCGGTCCTCAGGTATCGGTCGGCGCCGAGGTGCAGGGCAACGGTCTCGACATCGAAACCTTCGGAAGTCGAGACCGCTTGGAGTACCTTCAGGCCCTCCTGGACGACCTCCGGCCCGGTGCCGTCCCCCGGGATCAGTCCGATCCGATGGGAGCGCGGGCTCACCGCGGCCATGCCTCGGTGGTGCTCGTGGACCCCGGCTGCACCTGCAGGGCCCGGTTGATGGCCGCCAGGTAGGCCCGGGCGCTGGCCTCGACCACGTCGGTGGCCACGCCGCGGCCGGTGACTCGATGGCCGGCTACGTCGAGCTGCACGACCACGTCGCCGAGCGCGTCGGATCCGGGGGTCACGCTGGAGACGTTGAACGAGACGAGCGTGGCCTCCACGCCCGCGGCCCGCTGGATGGCACCCATCGCCGCGTCGATCAGGCCGTCGCCGATGGCCGACTCCTCGATGGGCTCCACGCCCTTCCGCAGCCGAACCGTGGCCCGGGGCTCCTGGCTCGTCCCTCCGGCAACGACCAGCGATTCCAGCACGAACACGTCCTTCTCGGCCTGGCCGATCTCCTCGGAAACGATGGCCTGGAGGTCCTGATCGGTGAGTTGGATCTTGCGGTCGGCCAGGTCCTTGAACCGGGCGAAAGCCCGGTTCAGATGCTCGGGATCCAGGCGGATGCCGAGCTTCTCCAACGCATCGGCGAACGCATGCCGGCCGGAGTGCTTGCCCAGGACGATCCGGTTGCCCTCCAGGCCGATCTCGAGGGGATCCATGATCTCGTACGTGGCCCGATTGGCCAGCACGCCGTGCTGGTGGATCCCCGACTCGTGGGCGAACGCCGACGAGCCGACCACCGCCTTGTTCGGTTGCACCGAGTAGCCGGTCGTCATCGAGACCAGGCGGGATGTCCGCATGATCTCCTTCGCGTTCAGCCGGTGACCGACACCCAGGGCCCGGCCCCGGGTCCGCACGATCATCGCGATCTCCTCGAGCGAGCAGTTGCCGGCCCGCTCGCCGATGCCGTTCACCGCCACCTCGACCTGCCGGGCCCCGTTGACGATGCCGGCCAGCGAGTTGGCCACGGCCAGCCCGAGGTCGTTGTGGCAATGCGTCGAGACCACGACGTGATCGGGGACCGCCTCGCGCACCTCTCGCACCAGCTCGCCGAACTCATGGGGCATGGCATAGCCGACGGTGTCGGGAACGTTGATCGTCGTCGCGCCGGCCTCCACGGCCACCCGGAAGGACTCGAGCAGGAACCCAGGCTCGGTGCGCGTGGCGTCTTGAGCCGAGAACTCGACATCGTCGGTGTAGCCGACGGCCTGCTTCACGCCGTCGCGGATGGCGTCGAGCACCTGGGGCTGCGACATCCGGAGCATGTCCTTCATGTGGATGTCGCTCGTCGAGACGAAAGTGTGGATCCGCCACCGTTCGGCGCCCTTCAGGGCCTCGGCGGCCCGGTCGATGTCGCCGGGGACCACCCGGGCCAGGGCCGCGATGACCGGGCCGCGGACGCTCGTGGCGATCTCCCGGACGGCCTCGAACTCGCCCTCCGACGAGACGGGAAAGCCCGCCTCGATGATGTCGACCTCGAGGCGGGCCAGCTGCTCCGCGATCTCGACCTTCTCGGGCCTGGTGAGCGCGATCCCGGGGGCCTGTTCGCCGTCGCGGAGCGTGGTATCGAAGATGCGTACTACGTCGTCAGGCATCGGGCACCACCTTCTTCTCCGACTCCAGCCACGGCATCATCCTGCGAAGCTCGCGACCGACGTCCTCGATACGGGACGTCCGGGCCTGGCTCCGGAGCCGGCGGAAGTTCGGGAACCCGCTCTCGGCCTCGGTGATCCACTCCTTGGCGAACTGCCCGCTCTGGATCTCGTCCAGGATCCGTTGCATCTCCGCGCGCACCTCGTCGTCGATCACTCGAGGCCCCCGCGTGTAGTCGCCGTACTCGGCCGTGTCGGAGATCGAGTACCGCATCCAGCTCATGCCGCCCTCGTACATCAGGTCCACGATCAGCTTCAGCTCGTGGAGGCACTCGAAGTACGCGATCTCGGGTTGGTAGCCCGCGCGCACCAGCGTCTCGAACCCCGACCGGACCAGCTCGGTGACCCCGCCGCACAGCACGACCTGCTCGCCGAACAGGTCGGTCTCGGTCTCCTCCTTGAAGCTCGTCTCGATCACGCCTGCCCGGGCCACGCCGATCCCCGCCGCGTACGCCAGCGCGCGCTGGAGAGCCTTTCCGGTGGCGTCCTGGTGCACGGCGACCAACGCGGGCGTCCCGATCCCCTGCTCGTACGTTCGCCGGAGAAGATGGCCGGGACCCTTGGGCGCGATCATCGTGACGTCCACCCCGTCCGGCGGTCGGATCCGCCCGAAGTGGACGTTGAACCCGTGGGCGAACATCAGCATGTTGCCCGGTTCCAGGTTCGGGCCGATCTCGGACTCGTAGGAGGCGGCCTGCGCGGTGTCGGGGAGCAGGACCATGGCCACATCGGCGTCCCTGACCGCCTGGGCCGTTGGAAGGACGAGAAAGCCGGCCGCCTCGGCCACGGGCCACGACGTCGAGCCTTCCCGCAGGCCCACCCGGACATCGTGCCCGGAGTCCTTGAGGTTCAGGGCGTGCGCGTGCCCCTGGCTGCCGAACCCCAGGACCGCGACGCGCTGCCCCTCCAGCGCCGAGCGGTCGGCATCCTTCTCGTAGTAGATCGTGGCCATGGCCCGTCTCCTTCGTCCCACCCGGCCTCGCCAGAGACCGATTCGCTCACACGCCTCCGCCGGTCCAGTCCGCGGCGTCCTCCGCGCCGCCGGCAAGCCGGCGCTGCACCCGCTCGCGGATGCCCCGGTCCCCCCGGGCCAGGGCCACCCGCCCCGTCCGAGCGAGCTCCACGATGCCGAAGTCCGAGAGGAGCTCGGTCAGGGCCTCGAGCTTGTCGGGCGGGCCCGTCCCCTCGATGGTCAGCGTCTTGTGCGTGACGTCGAGGACCCGGACCCTGAACACCCCGCAGATCTCCAGGACCCGGGCCCGAGCGTCGCCCTCGGCCCGGACCTTGATCAGCGCGAGCTCGCGCTCCACCGCGTCGTCCGATTGGTGCTCCAGGACCTTGATCACGTTGATCAGCCGGTTCAGCTGTTTCGTGACCTGCTCGAGCGGCTTCTTCTCCACGTCGACCACGATGGTCATTCGCGACAGTCCGGGCTCCTCGGTGGGGCCCACCGCCAGCGACTCGATGTTGAATCCCCGCGCGGCGAACAGGCCGGCCACCCGGGTCAGCACGCCGGGCTTGTCCTCCACCAGGATCGACATGGTGTGCAGGCTCATGCGATCGGGGCCTCCGTCGGGTCCTCGGTCGGCCGGACGCCGCCGGGGCCGAGGACGATGTCGTCGTTCGAGCTGCCCGCGGCGACCATGGGGAAGCACATCTCCTTCGGATCGCACCGGAAGTCGATCACCACGCTTCGGTCCTCGACCGACAGCGCCTTCTCGATCACCGCGTCGACTTCTGCGGGATGCTCGGCCCGAAGACCAACGGCACCATATGCCTCGGCCAGCTTCACGTAGTCCGGCGTCTCGTGCGACAGGTACACCTGGGA
>JBOGVH010000119.1:0-4941 GCA_050695235.1 Actinomycetota bacterium | reverse complement strand
CCGGCGGGCGATGCCCCGGTCCGCCAGCCGGGGGAACGTTCGGGCTCAGCCCCGGCGGTAGTAGGCCAGGAGCTCGTCCTCGCCCAGCTCGGCCAGGTCCACGCCTTCCCGGCGGGCCCGAGCCAGGAGTCGTTCGTACCGACCGGCGAACTTCGTCGTGGTGCGTCGGAGCGCGCTCTCGGGGTCCACCCCCAGCCTGCGGGCCACGGCCGCCGCGGCGAACAGCACGTCGCCCAGCTCCTCCTCCGCCTCCTCAGGGGTCCCGGCGGCGGCCAGCTCCTCGACCTCCTCGCGAAGCTTCGCCATCGCCCCGTCGGTGGTCCGCCAGTCGAAGCCCCAACCGGCGGCCCGCCGTTGCACCTTCGACGCCCTGGCCAGGGCGGGGAGCGTCGGTGGGATGTCGTCCTCGACGGGCTGCTCCCCCGTCTCCTCCGCCTTGATCTGCTCCCAGTTCACCAGAACCTCATCGGCTCCGGACACGGGCACGTCGCCGAAGACGTGGGGATGGCGACGGATCAGCTTCTCGACGGTTGCCTTCGCCACGTCGTCGACGTCGAACGTCCCCTCCTCGGCCGCCATCTGCGCGTGGAACACCACCTGGAGGAGCACATCACCCAGCTCGTCGCGCAGACGGTCCGGATCGCCGGCATCGATCGCATCCAGCACCTCGTGGGTCTCCTCCAGCAGATGCCGGGCCAACGTCCGATGGGTCTGCTCGTGATCCCAGGGGCATCCGCCCGGGCCCCGGAGCCGGGCCATGACCCGGACCAGATCGAGCAGCCGCTCGCCATTCCGGCTCGACGGGACGGGCCCCTCGGGGACCGCGGAAAGTGGATCTCGGGACCGCCGGTCGATCACGGCGACTCGACGGGCGTCGGCGAGGACGACGGCGTGGGCGAGCCCGTGGCGGTGCTCCTGATCGGCACGACTTGGCCGGTCGACGGGTCGAACCGCCCGTACTTGGGGTTCACGGTGATGCGTCGGCTCCCGAGCTGCTCCTGGAGCCAGTCGGTGAACGCCCTCGCCCGGAGCGGCCCGGCCAATTGGTCGCGGACCTGATCGAACGGCTGCACATCGACGCTCACCAACTGGATGATGTGCCACCCGAACCCGGTGTGGACCGGTTCGCTGATCTCACCCGGCTTGAGCTCCAGGGCCGCCCGGACGAACGTGGCGTCCAGCCTGGACGCCGGCAGGATCCCGAGGTCGCCACCGTTCGACGCCGAGCCGGGGTCGATCGAGTTCTCCTCAGCCAGCCTGGCGAAGTCCTCCGCGGTCACCTCCTGCTCGATGCGAAGCGCTTGGGCCCTGGTCTTGACCAGGATGTGCTTGGCGTGGATCTGGGTGAACTCCACCTGCTGCTCCTGGTAGAGCTGGCGGAGCTGCGCGTCGTCCACGCGGGACGCCGCGACCGCAGTCTGGACCTCGTTGAACAGGAGGATCCGGCCGACGATATCGGTGAGATCACCCTCGGTCAGGTCCTCGGCGGCGAGTTGCTGATCGAGCGTCTCGCCCAGCGCGGACCGGAGGTCCGTCAGCGACCTCGTCACCTTCGACGCGTCCACGGTGATGTGGTGATCGCGCGCGTACCCCTTCACCAGGTCCTCCTGGATCAGGGTGGACAAGGTGAATCGGGCGCACGCGGACTGCGCCGTCTCGCCCTCGATGGCCTGCCCGCACGGGGCCTGGTTGATCGCGGACAGGAACCGGAACGCCGAGATGTCCTGAGCCAGCTGATCGTCCGTGATGCGGTCGGCGCCGACGGTGGCAGCGGGAGGTGTGGCTGCGCCGCACGCCGCGAGGACGACGCTCAGCGCGATCGCGACGAACGAGAGACGGAGGAGGGGACGGGGGATCACCCGCCGATTCTAGCAATGCCTCCTCACGGCCCCGGCCTGACGATGACCGGGTCGGAGGGGGAACTCGATTTCAGCCGGTCACGGACGCGGGTTCTCGTGCGCCCGTGGCTGCGCGGACCGCCCGCTCGATCCATCGGGCCAGCTCGGCCCCGTGCTCGCCCGCGGGCGAGAGGTTCAGGGTGGAAGTCGCGGCGTGGAAGGTCGCGCCGGGTACGCGCTCGGCCAGGGCGAGCGCGTCGGCGTCCGCGAGCGCGACGCGCTTCAACCGAACCTGGTCCCGGTAGGTGGCGATCTCCTGCACGCCGAGCTCGAGGCACGTGATGCGGAGGGAGGCCACGGCGAGGAGCGTCTCGACCTCCTGCGGGAGGCGGCCGTACCGGTCGACCGCCTCGGCGCGCACCTCTTCCAGGCGCTGGTGGTCGCCGGCCGTGGCGATGACCCGGTACAGCTCGAGGCGAAGGGCCTCCTGGCCGACCCACCCGACCGGGATGTACGCCTTCAGTGGCAGATCGATCTTCACCTCCCGTTCTGCGGGGATCGGCTCGCCCCGGAGATCGGCGACCGCCTCGCGCAGGAGCCGGGCGTAAGTATCGAACCCAACCGCCGCGATGTGGCCGTGCTGCTCCGCCCCCAGCAAGTTGCCGGCGCCCCTGATCTCGAGGTCGCGCAGCGCGATATGGAAGCCGCTCCCCAGAGCGGTGTGCCGGCTGATGGTGGCCAGGCGCTCGTGGGCCTCCTCGGTCAGCTGGTTCACCGGGGGGAAGAAGAAGTAGGAGAAAGCTCGTTCGTGCGACCGGCCGACGCGGCCGCGGAGCTGATACATCTGCGACAGGCCCAACCGGTCGGCTCGATCGACCACCAACGTATTGGCGGAGGGGACGTCGAGCCCGGATTCGATGATCGTCGTGCACACCAGCACGTCGGCGTCCCGGTCCCAGAACCGCATCATCTGCTTCTCCAGGAGATCCTCGTCCATCTGGCCGTGGGCGACGACGATGCGAGCCTCGGGGATCTCCTCGCCGATCCACCCGGCCTGCCGGTCCACAGTGGCCACGCGGTTGTGGACCCAGAACACCTGCCCTCCTCGAAGCAGCTCGCGGCGAACCGCACCGAGCGCCATCCCCTCGTCGTAGGGCCCGACGTAGGTCAGCACCGGCTGCCGGTCCTCGGGCGGTGTGTCGACCACGCTCATGTCCCGGATCCCGGTGAGCGCCATCTCGAGCGTCCGGGGGATCGGTGTCGCGGTCATCGTCAGCACATCCACCGATGTCCGAAGCTTCTTCAGCCGTTCCTTGTGAGCCACGCCGAACCGCTGCTCCTCGTCGACGACGACCAGCCCGAGGTCGTGGAAGGCGACGTCGCCGGAGATCAACCGGTGGGTTCCGATCACCACGTCGATCTTGCCGGCCCTCACATCGTCCACCACGCGCTTCTGCTCGGCCGGCGACAGGAACCGGGACAGCATGGCCACGGTCACCGGGAAGGGGCCGAAACGCTCGGAGAAGGTGACGAAGTGCTGCTCGGCGAGGAGTGTGGTGGGGACGAGCACCGCGACCTGCTTCCCGTCCATGACCACCTTGAACGCGGCGCGCAGCGCGATCTCGGTCTTGCCGTATCCGACGTCGCCGCAGATCAGCCGGTCCATCGGCTTGGGCGCCTCCATGTCCCGCTTCACCTCGTCCACGGCGGCGAGCTGGTCGCGGGTCTCCTCGAAGGGGAAGGCGTCCTCCATCTCCCGTTGCCAAGGCGCGTCGGGGCCGAACGGGTGGCCGGGCACGCTCATCCGGACCGAATAGAGGCGCACGAGCTCCCCGGCCATGTCCCGGACGGCTCGCTTGACCCTCGCCGTGGTCCGGGCCCAGTCGCTCGTCCCCAGGCGATGGAGCCGCGGCTCCTCCCCGCCCACGTACCTCGCCACCATGCCCACCTGGTCGGTGGGGACCGACAGCCGATCACCCGCGGCGTATTCGAGGACCATGTAATCGCGCTCCGCGCCGGCCACAGCCCGACGCTGGATGCCGAGGAACCGGCCAACACCGTGGATGCGGTGGACGGCGAAGTCCCCCGGCTCGAGCTCCGTGGCGACCGCGTCGGTCCGGCGCCGGGCGATCCGAGGCGCCGTCCGCGTGTGCCGCCTGGACCCGAACAGGTCCTCCTCGGTGGCCACCGCGAGCTTGCCCGGAGCGAACACGAATCCGCCGGAGAGCTCGGCCTCGACGGCCATCACGTCGCCCGGATCGCCCAGCCGCAGCCCGCGTTCCGCGAGGACCTCGCGTGCCCGCTCCAGGCTTCCGTGGCCGAACGCGGAGACAACGAGCCGGTACCCGCGCGAGGACAGATCGGCCAGGCGTCGGGCCAACTCCGGCGCGTTCCCCCGCGCCGACCCCCACCCCTCCAGGCCGAGGTCCACGCCCTCGGCGAACTCACTGAGATGCAACTCGGTCAGGCCGGCCAGGGCCTCTGGCAGCGGCCTGGCCACCGGTGGGCCGGTCCACCCCGAGGCCTCGGCCAGGGCCTCGGATTCCTCGACGGCCTGCCGTGCCCGGTCGAGCGTCCGGCGGGCCTGAACCAGCACGGCCCACGAACCCCGGGGCATCAGCTCGGACAGATTGGGGAGGCGATCGAACAGCAGCGGGGCGAGTCCCTCCATCCCCTCGAAGGCCAGGCCGTCGGCGAACCGGGTGAGCTGATCGCGGAACCGGTCCACGAACCGTGGCGCCAGTTGCTCGGCCCGCTCACGCAGCTCGGGAGTCGTGAGGAGCTCGCGGACCGGATGCACTTCGACCGCTCCCACCGGAACTGTGGACAGCTGCGTCGCGGGGACGAACTGACGAAGCGACTCGATCTCGTCGCCGAACAGCTCGGCCCGGACGGGGCGACGGGCCGTCCCGGGGAACACGTCGACGATCCCGCCGCGTACCGCGAACTCGCCACGGTGTTCGACCACATCGGCCCGGGCATAGCCCAGGCCGACGAGGCGCTCGGCCAGCTCGTAGGGAGGAAACGTCGCGCCAGCCGCCAGCACCAACGGCTCGGTCTCCCCGAGCGTCGGGACGATGCCCTGGAGCACGGCGTGGGCCGG
>JBOGVH010000118.1:0-2496 GCA_050695235.1 Actinomycetota bacterium | reverse complement strand
ACCCGTAACCGGCGAATGCCGCCAGCGCCAGCGCCAGCGCGAGGGCCAGCCCGAGAGGGAGGACCACGAGCGATGCCATGGCCACCACGGCCAGGACGGGGATCCCCACGGCCAGCCCGGCACCCCAGGCCGCTGCGAAGTACGGGGCGGTTCGAGCGGCGTGGAAGACGGCCTCGACTCCCCTCGGACTGATGAACACGACGGCCAGACCGAGGAGGAGCGTGGACACCGTGACCGCTAGCCACGTGGCGAACCGCCCGAACAGCGAGAGCGGCGCCCGCCAAGTGAACGCGGCGTGCTGTCGGATCCGGCCGTCGACCACCGCCCCCTCGGAGACCACGACGCCTCCCCGCGCGGTGACGTCGCCGCCCACCCGGGCGCTCGAGCCGAGCCTGACCGAGCCATCCATCGCGATCACGCTGCCGCTGACCTGGCCGTGGACGGTGATCCCACCGTCGAGCACGATGACGTCGCCGAGGGCCACCCCGTCGATCCGGGCGCTCCCGTGCACGACGACGACCTCGGCAACCTCCCGTCCCCGAGCCACCTCCACCGTCCCCGACAGGACGATCTGGTGCTCGGCTTCCCGCGGTTGGGCGGCGGCTCCCAGGGTCGCCGGACCGAACGCGACGACCAACACGACCAGCGTGAACGGGGCGCGAGCCGGGGCCACGTCGAGCATCCTATCGGCGGGCTCGACGTCATTGGCCCGAAGACCCCGTTGCGTCCCCACGAGCGTGTCGCCGGTTCGCCGTAGGCTTGTGCGGTGACCGTCGACCTGTTCTCTCCCGCCGCCCGTGCGTGGTTCGACGCTTCGTTCGAGTCCCCAACGCCCGCGCAGGTGCAGGGGTGGCCGGCCATCGCATCGGGCGACCACACGCTGATCCTGGCGCCCACGGGCTCGGGCAAGACCCTGGCCGCGTTCCTGTGGGCGTTGGATCGTCTGGGAGGCGAACCGAGCCCCCCGCCGGCCGAGCGGTGTCGGGTCCTGTACGTCTCGCCCCTCCGGGCCCTCGCGGTGGACGTGGAGAAGAACCTCCGGGCTCCCCTTGCCGGCATCCGGCTGGCCGCCGAGCGCCTCGGGGTCCAGCTCCACGAGCCGACGGTCGCCATGCGAACCGGCGACACGTCCGCCAGCGAACGGCGCTCCATCACCAAGCGTCCTCCGGACATCCTCATCACCACCCCGGAATCGCTGTACCTCATGCTGACCTCGCAGGCCCGGGAGGTCCTGCGAACCGTGCGGTGGGTGATCGTGGACGAGGTCCATTCGGTCGCCGCGACCAAACGGGGTGCGCACCTCGCTCTCTCGCTCGAGCGGTTGGAGGCGGTGACGCGGGTGAGTCCTCAGCGGATCGGGCTGTCGGCCACCCAGCGCCCGCTGGAGGAGATCGCCCGGTTCCTGGGAGGACGAACCGACGACGGCCCGCGGCCGGTGACGATCGTGGACGCCGGTCACCGGAAGCCCATGGAGGTCGAGGTCGTCGTCCCGGTCGAGGACATGGCCGAGCTGGGCCGGGTCCCCGAGCGGGAGTCCCCGGGTCCGGCCCCCGTGGACCAGGATCGCCTGAGCATCTGGCCCTCGGTCCACCCCCGCCTGCTCGAGCTGATCCGCGAGCACCGATCCACGCTGATCTTCGTGAACGCGCGCCGCCTGGCCGAGCGCCTGGCGGCGAAGCTGAACGAGCTGGCCGGCGAGGACCTCGTTCGGGCCCATCACGGGTCGATCGCTCGGGAGCAGCGCCTGGAGATCGAGGATCGCCTGAAACGAGGGACGCTTCGGGGTCTGGTGGCCACGAGCTCCTTGGAGCTCGGGATCGACATGGGCGCTATCGACCTGGTGGTGCAGGTGGAATCTCCGGGCTCGGTGTCTCGGGGACTCCAACGGATCGGCCGGGCCGGCCACAACGTGGGCGAGCCAAGCCGGGGCAGGCTGTTTCCAAAGTATCGCGGGGACCTCCTGGAGGCCGCCGTAGTGGTCCACCGGATGCTGGAGGGTCTCATCGAGGAGACTCGGTATCCGCGCAATCCCCTCGACGTCCTGGCCCAGCAGATCGTGGCCATGTGCGCCGTCGACGAGTGGACCGTCGAAGATCTCGCCCGGCTGGTCCGCCGGGCCGCGAACTTCGCCGACCTCTCCGACGAGCTCCTCGTCGCGGTCCTCGACCTGTTGTCGGGGAAATATCCGTCCGACGACTTCTCCGAGCTCCGCCCTCGCATCGTGTGGGACCGGCACCGGAATGCCCTGCGGGCCAGGGAAGGTGCCGGCCGGCTCGCCGTGACGAGCGGTGGGACCATCCCCGACCGCGGCCTGTTCGGCGTGTTCCTTCCCGACGGGACCCGGGTCGGCGAGCTCGACGAGGAGATGGTGTACGAGAGCCGACGGGGCGAGGTGTTCCTGCTCGGGGCCTCAGCATGGCGGATCGAGGACATCACGCTCGACCGGGTGATCGTGTCGCCGGCTCCGGGCGAGCCGGGCAAGATGCCGTTCTGGAA
>JBOGVH010000117.1:0-4853 GCA_050695235.1 Actinomycetota bacterium | reverse complement strand
AAGCGGGCCACCTCGCGTCGATCCTCCTCACCCACGACCATCCAGACCACGCTCCGGGCGCGACAGCGCTCGCTGCCGCGACGGGCGCACCCGTGTACGCGGCGCGCCCGCCCGAGGGCGGCAATCGCATGGCGGACGGGCAGCGCATCGCCGCCCGTGATCTGACGCTGACCGCGGTCGCCACGCCTGGCCACAGCCCCGACCACGTCGCGTACTTCGAGGAACGGCACCGCTCGCTGTTCACCGGAGACGCGGTTCTCGGGCGGGGAACGAGCGTCATCGACCCGCCCGACGGTGACCTCACGGCCTACCTCCGCTCGCTCCGGCGGATGCGGGAGCTGTCCCCGCGCGTCATCTACCCGGGCCACGGCCCCGTCGTGCTCGATGGCCCGGGGAAGCTGGAGGAGTACCTGGAGCATCGTGCGGACCGCGAGGAGCAGGTCCTCGCCGCGCTCGCTGCCGGGCTGCGGACGGCGGAGGAGATCGTCCTGGCGGTCTACGGCGACCACCCGGTCGCCCTGCACGAACTGGCGGCCCGGTCGGTCCTGGCCCACCTGCTCAAGCTGGAGAACGAGGGGCGTGCCGAGCGGCGAACTGCGATGGGCTCGGTCCGGTGGACCCTGCTCGAGCCCCGGACCTGTGTGCGGTGTGGGCGACCGGTGAAGGGTCGTGGACTCCTGTGCGGACCTTGCAGCGTCGCCGTGCTCCAGGAGTCCGGCTAGGCCGGGGCTCGTTCGTACACCGAGACGTGCTTCCCCTCTCCCGTGAACGGCTCGTGGTTCCAGTCCCCCCAGCGCTCCCGAAGCCGAAGCCCGGCCAGCTCGGCCATCAGATCGAGCTCGGAGGGCCAGACGTATCGGAGCTCGACGGGGAACATCCGAAATCCGCTCTCCTCGAACACGACGAGCTGAACGCTCACCCGCTGGTTCTTGGGGTCATGCAGCGACACGTCGAGGAACACGCGGCCGGTGTCCACCTGGTGCGTCTGGACCCGCTGGCCCCGGTCGAAGCGAGCGAGGTCCGGCACGAAAGCCTCGACCACGAAGACGCCGTCGTCGGTGAGGTGGTCGGCCACGTTCCGCACGCATCGTCGTTGATCGTCCTGCGTGAGCAACGCGAACAGGGTGTTGAACACCACGAACACCAGCCGGAACCGGCCCTCCACCGCGACCTCGGTGAAGTCGCCCATCGTGACCTGGATGTCCGTCCCGCCCGGCTTCTCGCGAAGCTTGTCCACCATGGCCGTGGACGCGTCGATCCCCCGGATCTCGACTCCCCGCGTGGCGAGGAGAAGGGCGATGCGTCCCGCGCCGATGGCCAGCTCGAGCGCTGGGCCCGAGCCGGCGAGCTCCGCGAGGAAGTCGACCGCCGCGCCCGGATCCGACGGCGGATGGAACCATGCGTCGTACACATCGGCGATGCGGTCGCCGTACGTGGAAGGCCCGTAGTCGTCCATGCCCAAGCTGATCAAGGCGGCCTGGCCCTGTCAAGCCGTCGTCTTCGCCTCCCGATCCGTCGCTCTGGCCAAGGCGTCGACGTCGGGGATGACGTAGCAACGGCCCTCGGTCCGGATGAGCTTCCGAGCCGAAAGCGTGGCCAGGGTCCGGTTCACCGTCTCTCGGGACGCGCCGATCATCCGCCCCAGGTCCTCCTGCGTGATCGGAAGGGCCAGCCGCACGCCGCGTCCGTCGCGCACGCCGTGCCGACCGGCCAACTCGCACAGCGTTCGGCATAGGCGCGTGGGGACGTCCTGGGCCAGCGCCTCTTCCAGCGCGCCCGTGGTTCGGTGCAGCCGGGAGGCCAGCAATCGCAGGAGCTCGGTGGCGGTGCCCGGGCTGCGTTCCAGCACCGCCTGGAGGGCCGTCAGCGGCACGGCCTCCACCTGCACGGGGCAGGCCGCTCGAGCCTCGACCGGGGAGGGGTCCCCGAGGAGCGCGCATTCCCCGAACACGTCTCCGGGTCCGAGCATGCCCACGACCACCTCGTGTCCCGTCGGTAGGGCGGCCGCCAGTCGCACCACTCCGGCCCGCACCAGGAACAGGCAGTCGGGGACCTGGCCCTGGCGGACGAGCGCCTGGCCGTGGGCGAACCGGCGAGCGGGGGAGGCTACATGGACGATGCGGGCCTCCATGTCTGGACCCTAGCGCCAGCCGGTGACATCCCAGCAGCTTCGACATCGCCACGGCCGCCGGAGTAGGCTGACCCGTCGACCGGATCGTTGCGAGGAGTCCGACGCGTTGGCAAAGCGAGAGCAGGAAGCCCTGGCTCGGGTCCCGCTGTTCTCCGGCCTCTCGTCGCGCCACTTGCGGCGCCTCGCCGACTCCATGCAAGAGGTCCGATACATGGAAGGGGCGTCGGTAGTGAAGGAGGGAGACGAGGGCGACAGCTTCTACGTCATCCTCCAGGGTGAGGCGAAGGTGGTCGGCCCGGGGGGAACGGCCGTCAACCGGCTGCGTCCCGGGGACTTCTTCGGGGAGATCTCCCTCCTCGATGGAGGAGCCAGGACCGCGACCGTCATCACGGAGACACCCATGACGATGCTGGAGCTCAAGCGGACGGAGTTTCTGCGAATGGTTGAGGATGAGCCCGACGTCGCGGTGAAACTCCTCTCGCACACCGCATCCCTGCTTCGACGCGCGGAACGTTCACTGGCCGGATAGGCCGACCCCGTGCGCGCGGAGCTCCACCGACCCGATGCCCCCGACGCGGTCGTCGCCGTCGCGACGTGGGATGGCGCGCAGGCCCGACTCGACGTGAAGGATCCATCGGTTCCCGGTCTGGACCGGATCTTGCGGACCACGCCGATCGCGATCGACGACCCGTCGCTCCGGCATCTCGGCACCTACGGGCCCGTCGTCCTCCAGCCGGGTGCCCTCGAGTGGTTCCGGGCCGCGCTTCTCACGCGGGCTCCTGAGCTCGGGCTGGCCGTGCGCTTCGTCTCGCAGGCCGTGGTGGGCGGGTACGATCCCGCGTCGCAATATCGGAGCTTCGAGGAGCAGGTGGAGCGGCTGTCGAGCTAGCCCTGGCCTCAGGTCCGGGTCTGGCCCACGAACGCCTTCCCCGGGTCGCAGAAGGATAGGAAATCGCACCACCGGCAGTGCTCGCCGGGCGTGGGCTCGAACCGGCCGGCCCCGATAGCCGAGAGCCACGCCCGCACCCGATCGCGGATGGCGTCGGCGTCCTCGACGGCGAACGACACCTCGTCGCCGGTGGCGAGGTACAGGTAGGTGAGCGTCAGCTCCTCGGGTCGCTTGCGCCAGACGTCGATGCAGGCCAGGGCGTAGACGTCGAGCTGAACGCGGGACAGGGGATCGTCCTCGGGCTTTCGGCCGGTCTTGTAGTCGACGACCTCCCATGGCCCCTCTGGAACCCCGTAGATCGCGTCGATCCGTCCGCTCACCGTGAAGCCCGTCAGGGACAACAGGAAGGCGCGCTCGGCGTGGAGTGGGGTCATGTTGGCGAACCGGCTGGCCAGGAACGTATCCCGTAGCTGCTTGACCTTGCCGGGCTGGCCGGCGAGCTCCTCCGCGGTGAGGTCGGGCTCCTCCTCCAGCTCGATCAGGGTGGTCTGTCCGGACGACTGGCGCTCGATCCACGCATGGACGTCGGTCCCGATCCGGGCCGCCGGACCGGAGAACCGCGGGAGGGGCCGGACCGCGCTCCAGTAGAAGCGCTTGGGACACCGTCCGTAGTCCACGATCCCGCCGACCGACACGGTGGCCGGGATCCCGATCTCGTCGTTCGTCGCCGCCTCCCGTTCCAGGAGATGCTCGGCCAGCGTTCGCCGATGTGCCGCCAGGTCCTCGAACCGGGCGCGCTCCGCCGGATCCAGGGTAGCGACGGCGCTTGCATTGATCTCGCGCGCCGCGGCGGCCTCCAGTGCGGCTCGTCGCCACCCTTCGGGGAACAGGCCATCGGCCTCGTCCGGGCTGGCCGGCCCGGGCCAGGGTCGGACGAAACGCTGCCGGAACCCCGCGAGTGGGTTCTCTTCCCTTTCCTCACCCTCGATGTGGGTATCGGCGAGCTGGGTTCGGCGGGCCCACATCATGAGCTCGGTGAAGAACCTGCCGACCGTCTTCGCGTTGATGTTCTCGCCGTACCAGATGGCGGAGGACAGGAAAAGGCGGCGCTTCGCTCTGGTGAGCGCGACGTACGCGGTGCGGCGCTCCTCGAACACCTCCTGGTCGCGAAGCGCATCGACGAAGCGGTTCATCACGCCCTCGAACCGGGGGAGGAGATCCCGGTCGCGACGGAGCTCGATGTCGAGCGAGCTCCCTTTCCGCATGGGGTTCTGCTGGATCCGCGCATTGGGGAACAGGTCCTTGGCCAGGCCCGGGACGAACACCGTGTCGAACTCCAGGCCCTTGGCCGCGTGGACCGTCATGACCTTGACGGTGTCGTCCTCGCTCGGCTGCACCGGCGACCATTCGCGGTCGTCCTCGATCGAATCCACGTAGTCGAGGAACGCCCGAAGCGTGAGCTCGCCTTCGACGGGTTGGAAGGCATGCACCTGGTCGAGGAACGCTGCGAGGTTTCGCCGCCGTGCGGTCGATGCCGCGATGTCGACCTGCGCGTCGAGCTCGGCGAGGAGCCCGCTTCGACGGATGACCTCGGCGAGGAACTCGCCCACCGGACGCCGGGCCGCGTCTCGCAGGTCGGCCAGCTCCGCGGCGAACTCCTCCAGGCGAGCGCGTCCCTCGTCGGAGAGACCTTCGACCTCGCCGAGGTGCTCGAGGGCCTCTGCGATGAGGAACGGCTGGTCCTCAAGCAGGTCCTCGTCCTCCGGGAGCCGCTCGCTCAGGCGGTCGAGGAAGGCGAAGCCGCTCACGCGGGTCCAGGCCGCCGCCCGCGCC
>JBOGVH010000116.1:0-3457 GCA_050695235.1 Actinomycetota bacterium | reverse complement strand
ACTCTCGATGGAGGTCCAGGCGCGCGGCCATCCGGCTGATGTCGCCCTGCTGCTCCGCGGTGACCAGGGTGATGCCCATGCCGGTCCGCCCGGCCCGGGCCGTGCGCCCCACTCGGTGAACGTAGCCCTTGTCGTCGGCGGGCGGATCGAAGTTGATCACGTGACTGATGCGCTCGAGGTCCAGGCCCCGGGCTGCCACGTCGGTGGCCACGAGCACGTCGACGTTCCCCGAATCGAAGCGCTTGAGCGAACGCTGCCGGGCCGGCTGGGTCATGTCGCCGTGGAGGGCCTCTGCTCGCACACCCTTCGCCTTCAGCTTCTGCACGAGGCGGTCGGCCCCCCGCTTGGTTCGGACGAAGACGAGCGTGAGGTCTCGGTCCCGCTCCAGCAATTCGATGAGCGCCTCCACCTTTCCATGGGCCGAGACCGGGACGAACCGGTGGCCGACCTCCTCGACGGTCTTGCCCTCGGACTCGATCTCGTGCCGCCGGGCATCGTGCGTGTAGGACGCCGCGAGGTGGCCGACGGCCCCATCCAGGGTCGCCGAGAACAGCATGCTCTGGCGATCCGCGGGGAGGTTGCGGACGATCCGATCGACCTGCGGCTGGAAGCCCATGTCGAGCATCCGGTCGGCCTCGTCGAGCACGAGGATCCTCACCTTGTCCAGCTTCACCAGCCGCCGTTCGACCAGGTCGGTCAGACGGCCGGGCGTGGCGATGAGGATGTTCGCCCGGCCGACGCCCTTGGCCTGCTCGCGGATGGAGATGCCGCCGTAGGCCACGGCGACCCGAAGCCCCTTGGCTTTCGCGATCCCGGTGAAATCGTCGGCCACCTGCGCCGCGAGCTCGCGCGTGGGCGTGAGCACGAGGGCCGACGGCGTCGGGCCGGCAGGATCGACCCGCTCCACCAGGGGGATGGCGAACGACAGGGTCTTGCCCGAGCCGGTCTGCGACTTCGCCAGGACGTCGCTGCCGGCGATGGCGTCGGGAAGCACGAGCGACTGGATGGGGAAGGGCGCCGTGATGCCCAGATGGGCAAGCGCTCGGACGACGGCCGGGGACGCGCCAAGGTCGATGAAGGTTGGTGCGGTTGTCATGTTCCACTCCTTGTGCCGCGACTCGAGGTCGCGATTCGGTCCGGGGAGGTTTGCGACACCCGAAACCGCCACGAGGAGGGACGAGGAAGCGAAACCTCACGGGACGGCGATGGCCGTCCGTTGGGCCAAGCGTACCAGGGATCCCCGCCCGGGCCGGGAGGACGGTACCCTTGCTCGGATGCGGGGCCCCACCGGCGATCTGGCCCACCGCCTGGCCGTCGCCCGAGGCGACGAGCCCGCCGACACCGTGCTGGCGGGAGGGCGCGTCCTGTCGGTGTTCACGGGCGAGCTCCTCGAGGCCGATGTCGCCATGGCCGGGGAGCACGTTGCCGGCGTGGGACGGTACGAGGGCCACCGAACGGTTGATGCCTCCGGGCTCATCCTGCTCCCCGGATTCATCGACGGCCACATGCACATCGAGTCCACCAAGCTCCCCCCGGACGAGTTCGCTCGGGCGGCGCTGCCCTGGGGAACGACCACGGCCGTCCTGGATCCCCACGAGATCGCCAACGTGTTCGGGCTCGACGGCGTCCGCGCATTGCTGGAGGCATCGCGCGGGATCCCCCTGGACTTCTTCGTGATGGTCTCGTCGTGCGTGCCGGCAAGCCCGTTCGAGTCCAGCGGTGCGACGGTGGACGCCGACGACATCGCCCGGTTCCTGGCCGAGGAGCCCAACGCGTTGGGGTTGGCCGAGATGATGGACGTCTCCGCGGTGGTCGCCGGCGAGGAGGCAACGCTGGCCAAGATCGCCGCATCCGGTGGGCGGCACATCGACGGCCACGCCCCGGGGCTGTCCGGCGCCCCGCTGAACGCCTACCTCGCGGCCGGCGTGCGGAGCGATCACGAGTGTACGACGCTCCAGGAAGCGCTGGAGAAGCGGCGGCTGGGGATGACCGTGATGATCCGGGAAGGTTCCGCGGCACGGAACCTCGAGGCGCTGCTCCCGCTGGTCCTGGAACACGGTCCCGCGAACTGCCTCCTGTGTACGGACGATCGGGAGCCCGATCAATTGCTGGAGGAGGGCCACATCAACGACGTGATCCGACGAGCGGTTGCGCTGGGCTGTTCGCCGGCCCACGCGGTGACGATGGGAACCCTCAATGCGGCGCGATACCACCGCCTGTACGAGCACGGCGCCGTCGCGCCGGGGTACGTCGCCGACGTCGTGGCGGTCGAGAACCTGGAACGGTTCCAACCGGTCCGGGTGTGGAAACGAGGCCGCCTCGTGGCCGAGGAAGGAAGATCGCTCGACGTGCCGAGATCCCCGATGCCCGACTGGATGCGCGGGAGCGTGCGGGTCCACCACCTGGACGCCGGGAGCTTCCGGATCCAGACCACCGGCCGGGTCCGCGTGATCGGGGTGGATCCGGGCCAGATCGTTACCCGAGCCCTGGTCGAGGACGTGACCCATGTCGACGGTCAGGCGATGGCCGACCCCTCCCGAGATCTGGCGAAGATCGCCGTGGTCGAGCGACACAGGGGAACCGGGCGGATCGGCCTTGGGTTCGTCCGGGGCTTCGGCTTGAAACGCGGGGCCATGGCGTCGACGCACGCCCACGACGCCCACAACGTGGTCGTGGTGGGCGTGGACGACGGCGATATGGCCGCCGCGGTGAACCGCCTGGCTGAGACCGGCGGCGGCCAGGTCGCCATGGCCGCCGGCGCCGTCCTGGGCGAGGTCTCCTGCCCGTTCGGCGGCCTGCTCTCCGATCGCCCGGCCGAGGAGGTGGCCGCCCTCGCGCGTGCCATGGGCAGGGCCGCTGAGGAGATGGGTGTGACCCTCCCCTCGCCGTTCATGGCCATGTCGTTCCTAGCGCTCTCGGTGGTGCCCGAGCTGAAGCTCACGGATCGGGGCCTGGTCGACGTAGACCGGTTCGAGCTGGTGCCGCTCCAGGTATAGGGCGGCTCAGGCCAGGGCGCGGCGGACCGCGGTCGCGATCTTGGGCCCCGAGATGCCGGCCCAGTCCCGGAGCTCCTCGGGCTTCCCCGAGCCCGGCATCTCGCTCACGGCCAGCTTGAGGACGCGGCCGGAGAGCTCCCCCTCACCGGCCAGCGCCTGCAGGACGGCGTCGCCGAGCCCACCGTCGATCCAATGGTCCTCCACCACGACCACGAGCCCCGTCTCGCGGAGGGCACGGGCGAGCGTCGCCGCGTCGATCGGTTTCACCGAGTACGTGTCGATCACCCGGACCGCGATGCCTTCAGCCGAGAGCTCGTCGGCCGCCTTCAGGGCCTCGTAGACCGTCACGCCCGCCCCGACGATGCTCGCCCGGTCTCCATCGCTCGACCGAAGGATCTTGCTCTCTCCGATGGGGAAGGGCTCGTCGACCTCGTAGAGCTTCGGCGTCCCCTCCCGGGTCG
>JBOGVH010000115.1:0-4229 GCA_050695235.1 Actinomycetota bacterium | reverse complement strand
GAGTAGCCCTGGTTGCGCTGGGAGGCTACGGGCGGGGTGAGCTCGCGCCATGCTCGGACGTAGATCTGCTCATCCTCCACGCCGGCGATGGCCCGGAGGAGATCGAAGGGCTGGCGGAGCGGTTGCTGTACCCGCTGTGGGATGCCGGCCTGACGGTCGGCCACGGCGTCCGAACGGCCGACGAGTGCCTGGCCCTGGCGTCCGAGCGCCTCGATGCGGCCACAGCGATGCTCGATGCGCGTCTCCTGGCCGGCGACGTTGGTTCCTGGGACGACGTGCGCGATCGCCTCCGGGCTTGGGCGCGGAACGACCCTCGAGGATTCGCCGAGCGTCTGGTGGTGAGCGCCTCGGAGCGGCAAGAGCGGTTCGGGTCGGTCTCCTCGCTGCTCGAGCCCGACCTCAAGGAGGGGAGCGGCGGGCTGCGAGACCTTCACGCCTTGGGATGGTTGGCCATCGTGCTCACGGGAACGGGCGGTGTGCGGTCGCTCGTGGAACCCGGCCTTCTCCGGCAGGCCGAACGCGAGGCCCTGGAGTCGGCCGAGGAGTTCCTGGTCCGGGTCCGGAGCGCGCTGCACCTGGAGACCCGCCGGCGAACCGACCGCCTGTTCCTCGACCATCAGCCGGCGATCGCCCGGGCCATGGGGTTCGAGGACGAGCCCGGCCTTCCCGCGGTGGACGGGTTGATGCGGGCCGTCTTCGAGCACGCGCGCCAGGTCGAGCACGTGTCCCGCTCGGTGTTCGACCGGTATCTGCGCGGCCAGTCGGATGCGCCGGTGCTCGAGGACACGCCGGCCGGGGTGCTCCGGGCCTTCGCCGGCGTGGCGACGGAGCGAGGGGTCATGGGGGCGCTATCCATGGACCGGATCGAGGAGATGGTGATCGAGGACGAGGTGGAATGGAAAGACCCCGTTCGCCAGGCCTTCCTGGCCATCCTGCGGGCCGGCGAGGAGGGTGCACGGGCGTTGGAGACGCTGGACCGGCTCCGGATCCTGACCCGCTTCCTCCCGGAGTGGGAACCGGTCCGGTGCCGGCCCCAGCGCGACCCGTACCACCGAAACTCGGTGGACGTGCACCTGCTCAACACCCTGGCGGGGATGGCCCGGCTCCTTGGTGGCGGCGACGAGGGCGACCCACTCGTCGCGGAGGCCACCGCAGCGGTCCGTGATCGGGATGCCCTCCTGCTCGCCGCGCTGTTGCACGACATCGGGAAGACGGGCCGGGGGAACCACGTGCCGGTCGGGGTGGACCAGGCGACCGCCGCGCTCGAGCGCATGCGTTTGCCGTCCCACACGCGCGATCTCGCGCTGTTCCTGGTTGCGGAGCATCTGCTGCTGTCGGACACCGCGACCCGCCGCGACCTGGACGACGACGACCTGGTGCTCGACGTCGCGGCCAGGGTGGGCGATCCCGAACGGCTGGCAGCGCTGTATCTGCTGACGGTGGCCGACGCGCTCGCCACGGGCCCGCTCGCATGGACGCCGTGGCGAGCCACGCTCGTGCGTGAGCTCGTGGCCAAGGTCCAGCGGGTCCTGGAACGGGGAGAGCTGGGACCTCGGGCGGCGGACCGGTTGGAGGCCCTGGGAACCGGTCTCCGGGCCCTCCTTCCGGACGAGGGGCCGGCCGAGGTCGATCGGTTCCTGCAACGCATGCCTCGCGGGTATCTCCTGGCGACGCCGGCAGAGCAGGCCGCGAGGCACTTCCCGCTGCTCCGCGCACCCGTGGGCGGGCACGAGGTCCGCACGCTCTCGGCCCCGGGTGCCCGGCCGGGCACCTACGCGCTCACGGTCGTCGCCTCGGACCGTCCCGGCCTGTTGTCGTGGATCGCCGGGTCCCTATCGCTCGCCGGGCTGTCCATCCTCACGGCCCAGGTCTTCACCACCGACGACGGGGTGGCCCTGGACGTGTTCGAGGTGGAGGGGGCGTTCGAGGCCCGGATCGGCGAGGACCGGTGGCGCGAGTTCCGAACCACGCTCCGCAAGGCCATCGATGGGCGGTTGTCGCTCGAGCACCGCGTGGAGCAGAAGCGAAGACACTATCCCGGACCGAGTCCGGAGGTCCCGGTGGAGATCCGGGTGCACAACGACGCCTCGGACTTCTTCACGGTGGTCGAGGTCGGCGCGCCCGACCGGATCGGGTTGCTGTTCGACGTCACGCGCACCCTCGCGGAGCTCCACCTCGACGTGCACCTCGCCAAGGTGGCGACGTACGGACATCGCGTGGTCGACGTGTTCTACGTCAGGGACGACCTCGGCCGGAAGGTCGATGACGCCGAGCGGATCGCCGAGCTCGAGCGAGCCGTGGCCGCCCGGGCCCGGTCCTGACGCCGGCTATGCGAGCGAGGGGACCAGGGCCTCCAGCCGTTCGGCCATCCGAGGGCTGATGCCTTCGCCCTCGTGCTTGAAGTAACAATAGACGTCACTCCCCGCCGCGAGCGCCGGCGCGATGCGGTCGGCCCACTCCTGCAGCTCCTCGTTCGAGTAGTCGGTCTTTCGAAGGCGGAGGTAGCCGTACGGGTCCCACGAGAGGTCGTCTGGGCCGGGGTCCTTCTCGTCCGTCTCAGCGACGCACCAGGCCACGCGCTGCTCGTGGAGGAACTCGCGGGCCTCGTTCCACGATGGATCGCGGAACTCCATCACGGCCCGCACGTCGGGGGGGAGCGACCCGACGAACTGCTCGATGAGCCGGCGGTCGTGTTTCAGCGTCGGCGGGCACTGGAACAGGACGGTGCCGAGGCGATCGCCGAGGAGCTTCGCCAGTCGAAGGAAGTCGTGGACGTCGTCGTCGGCGTCGGCCAGGCGCTTGAAGTGCGTGATCCGCTGGTTCGCCTTGAGCGTGAACGCGAACCCCTCCGGCGTGCCCTCCCGCCAGCCGGCCAGGGTCTTCTCCGTTGGGTACCGGCGGAACGTGTAGTTGATCTCCACCGAGCGGAACCTGCTTGCGTAGTACGAGAGCATCTCGGCGTTCTTCAGCCCCTCGGGGTAGAAGACGCCGTGCTTCCACTCGTCGTAAGCGAATCCGGAAGTCCCCGTGTAGAGCGTGCCCGCCATCGGGGACAATCATCCCAGACATGGTCACACCGGAGGCTCGCAGCGAGATCGAGACGGCGTCGGGCCCCGTCGGCGCGGCCTGGATCGGGCCGGGCGGCGCCGCGGCGACGCTCGTCGTCGCCCACGGCGCGGGTGCCGGCATGGACCACCCGTTCATGGCCGGGTTCGCCAGGGCCACCGCCGAGCACGGCGTCGCGACGCTGCGGTTCAACTTCCCGTACATCGAGCGAGGCCGGCGGTCCCCGGACGCCGAGGGCGCGCTCCGAGCGACGTGGCTCGCCGCGTTTGAGGATGCTCGATCCCGCTCGGGCGGCCGGCCGGTGCTGGCTGGCGGCAAGTCTCTCGGCGGGCGCATCGCCTCGATGGCCGTGGCCGACGGGATGCCGGCCGCCGGCCTGGTGGTCCTGGGCTTTCCGTTCCATCCGCCGGGCAAGCCGGAACGGGTCCGCGACGAGCACCTGTACCGGATCACGGTCCCCATGTTGTTCATCCAGGGGACGGCCGATCCGTTCGCAAAGCCCGAGATCGTCCGGAAGGTCCTTCGCAAGCTGGGCCGAGTTGCCGAGCACGTGGCGATCGAAGGCGGCGACCACTCGTTCAACGTGAGGGGGCAGAAGCGCGACGCGCGGGAGGTGGGGGAGACCCTCGCCGGCCTGGCCGCGCCCTTCGTCCTGCGCGTGGCGGGTGCCGGCTGATGCCGAGGAAGAACCGCCGGGCGCCGGAGCCGGTCGAGGCGGCCCGGGTGCCGCAGTCGGCCGGGCCGACCTGGTCCCTGGCCCCGGGGTTCGACGTTCGCCGAGTGAGCAGCGACAAGCCCTACCGCTGCCCGGGCTGCGACCACGAGATCCGCGCGGGCGTCTGGCATCTGGTGGTGGTGCCCCAGGACGTGCCGGACGAGCGCCGGCACTGGCACACCGAGTGCTGGCGGCGCGAGCTCCGCAGAACCCGGGGCCGCTGACCCGCCGTCGCTATCATCGGCGCGTGCCCACTCGGCAGGTCCGGGCGACCCTCATGCCCACGCGGGATGGCTGGATCGGCCGCATCCCCTCCACCGGCGTCGAGGTCACCGGGTCGTCGCGGGCCCGCTGTCTGGCCAGGCTGCGCCGGGCCGCCGGAGACGGCGTGCCGGTCATCGTCGATGTCACCCCAGAGCTGGCCGGCGTGGCCGAGGCCGCGGCGATC
>JBOGVH010000114.1:0-5466 GCA_050695235.1 Actinomycetota bacterium | reverse complement strand
GCCCTGCACCAGGTAGATGTGCGCGACGTGCATGTGCATCTGGCCGATCCGGACCGGGTCGGTCAGGTGGGGGCCGAGCCGCTCCAGCTCCGTGGCCGCTGCCGCCGCCCGTTCCACGAGTCCGGCGTCCATGTACGCGTCGAGCAGGGATGAGTACAGGCGGGCCAGCGCGTTCGGGTCTCGGATCCCGTCGCGATCGAGCGAGTCGACGAGGCTCTCCAGGATGTGGATGGCGAATCGCACATCCCCGAGGGCCTGGAAGCACCTGGCCTTCCCCGCCACCGCATCCGCCAGCGCATCGGCGGGCCCGGACCGGACGATCTCCTCCGCTCGCTGGTAATGCTGAAGCGCCTCCTCGGGCTTCTCGAGGCGCTCGAGCAACAAGCCCCGGGCATCCTCCGCCTTCGCCTCGATCCTCGAAAGGCGGTACCGCTTGGCCTCTCGAGCGATCGAGCCGAGGGCCTCGTCTGCCCCGTCCAGGCGTCCGGCCGACAGGTCGATCCGGGCCTCCAGCAACCGAGCGTTGAGCCTGGCCTCGAGGTCCGCCGGCTTGCCTGTCAGGAGCTCGTCCACGTCGACGTCCAGCTTGGCCGCGAAGTGTTCGAGGGCCTCTCGCGATGGGTTCCGTCGGCCCGCCTCGATGGTGCTCACGTAGGCGTGCGTGTATTTGGGCTCCGCCAGCTCGCGCTGGGTGAGCTCCTTGGCCAGGCGCAGCCGCCGCATTCTCGTCCCGATCATCAACGCCTCCTCGATCTCCGTTACCGGAAGGGTAATGCGGGATAAACCCGGAGTTCAAACTCGACCCGTTGCCCTCAAGGTCGACGGGGCAAGCGTCGAACTTAACCAATATGTTTGCGCTAGGGCACTTGCTGAGTTACGTTGCGCGGGTCCGTCGGCATGAGAAGGGGGGAAGGACCGATGGCCCGCGCCGATATCCGCAGGTTCGTCTACCTGCTTGGGACCGGAGTGGTGCTGGCCTCCGCGTTGCTCGCGGGGTCGGCGAACTGGCCCAAGACATGATCCAGGATGGGTCCGGGGGTCCGGAAGGGCCCCCACCTTCCGTTCCGGTCCCTCCTGGCCCAGCAGGTTCGGGGCAGGGGAAGGATGTGGCTCCCGCCGTGCGGCACGTCTATCGGGTCGGGAGCTCGGTGTTCAGGGTGTGGGTGAACCGACCCGAGTCGGGCGCCGAGTACCTCAAGGAGGGCCAATGGGTGTGGACGCCCATCCCCTCGAGCAGCATCATCGATCACCCTCAAGCGATCGAGCTCGGCGAGGAGGACCTGGCCGCGCTGCTCGCCGGGTCCCCGGCGAAGCCGACCCGGCCTGCCGCCCGGGGCGTGCGCCGCTAGGCCCGACCGGGTCTCCTGAAGGCTCAAGCCACGGTCACGCTGATCCCGTCGATGCCGCTCGCTCCCGTGGGGAACGGCGGGGCCTCCACCCTGACCTGCACGGCGCCGGTCCCGTCGTATGCCCGGACGAAGATGGAGTACTGCCCGGGCCCCGGCGGGGTCCACCGGTACAGCCACAACCGCCACGTGTAGGGCGACAGGGCCGTCTTCAGCAGGGCCTGGTTCCAGGTGCGCCGCCCGTCGGTTGACACTTCCACCCGCACGATGCCCTCGTCGCCGGCGAAGGCCACCCCCGCGATCGGCACGACGTCACCGCTCAGCGTGGCCCCGTCCTCGGGCGTGTCGATGCGCGAAGTCGTCTTCACCAGGGCCGGCTTGGACCACCCGCGCTGCTCCCAGAACCCCTGGTACGGGCGGTCCACCACCTCGATGTTCGTGAGCCACTTCGGGTTCTTCATCCCGTACGTGCCCACGCCGAGCACCCGCGCGGGGAACCCGTGCGCCCGCGGGAGGACGAAGTCGTTCATGCCGAACGCGATCAGCGTGGTCTCGTCGAGCGCCTTGGCAACGCTCATGCTGTCGGAGTAGCCGCCGGCCGAGCCGAACGCCACCTCGACCGCGCCCGAGCCGATGCCGGCGCGATCCAGGATCTCGGCCACCGGCACGCCGACCCACGCGGCGTTCGACATGAGGTGGCCGCCGAGTTTGTTGCTGATGCACTCGAGCGTCTGGTATCGCTCCACCACCGGGAGGGACTTCAGGTCCTCGTAGGTCAGGGTGAGCGGGCGGTCCACCAGGCCGCCGACGGACAGGCGCCACTCGGCCGGATCGACGTCCGGCTGGATCACGTCCTCGTTCACCACGTAGAACTCGTCATTCGAGGTGACCTCGGGCGTGAGCCCGGCCACCCGGGCGAATTGCGCGTCCTGCGGTGACCGACGGACCGGGGACGGCGTCGCCGACACGCCGCGCAGCCGCTGCTGCCCCGGGTCGGGCCGCCGGAAGATCAGGGCGCCGAGGGGGGACACGCCGAGCAGCATGCCGGCCGCCCCGAACCAGGCCGCCCGAAGGAAGTAGCGGCGGGTGAGGGTGGGATCGGCGGCCTGCTCGGCCTGCTCGGCCGGCTGGGCGGTGAGTCGGTCCAGGGCCCACCCCGCGACGCCGCCGCCGGCCATGTACATCGGCAGCGTGATGAACGCGAAGGCGAGCCGGCCCACCCACTGCGGGTTGGAGGGGTACAGGACCACCGAGACGACCCACAAGGGGAGGAAGGTGATGGGGCCTGCGGCGGTTCGGGCCACAGCGCCGAGGGGCAGGAGCATCCGCCTCACCCACGGGATGGCCACGCCGAGCGCCGCCGCCAGGAGCAGATAGGCGATGCACGTGCCGATGATGGCGAGCTGCATCGCTCCGTGGCCCAGGCGATCGATGAAGAAGCTGTCGAATCGGCCCGGCGTGGTCCGAACCAGCACCTGCGTGATGGCGATCGGCAGGAACGGAATGGCGGAGACCAGCGTGTGCAGGATCGCGCCCGCAACGGTGACGGCCGCGCCGCCGGCGAGGCCGCTCACGGCGCTCGGCCACCAGTTCCCGCTCCGCCTCACCCTTCGATTGTGCCTCACCCGGGGATATTCGTGGGCTCAAGGGAAGTTGGTCCCTGCCCGATAGGCCATCATGAGCGTCATCTCCTCCGCTCGCCGTGCCGTGCCCGGGGAGGAGGTCCTGGCCGCCGGGATCTTCCAGGCGGCGGGCACCCTCGCAGCCCGCTACACGGATTTCGGGGAGATCTCGGCACGGAGGCGAGCCCGGGAGGAGCGAGAGGCGAGCGGCCTCGCATTCCGCCGCTACCTGATGCTCGTGATCACGCCGACCCGACTGCTCGTGTTCGACGCTCGCTCGGGGTTCGGGTGGAAGGCGAGGCGGCAGCTCGCCGTGTGGCCCCGGGCGGCGCTCCGCGTCAGCACGGAAACGAAGGCGGTCACCGTGCGGCTCACGATCGAGGTCCCGTCGGAGAACCGGCGCCTCGAGCTCGAGGCGTCCAAGTCCAAGCGAGGGGCGGCTACCGAAGTCGTGCGCGTGCTGACGGTCGGCGCGCTTCCTCCCACACCCGACGTGCTGCGCGCGCCTTCGCCCAGCGCGCCCACCCTCGATCCCGTCGAGGCCGATCGCCTGGAGGCGAATCGGACCACGATCGGCGTGCTCGCGGCGGCCGGCGGCCTCGTCCGGGCGGTTGGCTTCTTCCTTCCCTGGATCGTGGTCGGAGGAACCCAGACCGACAACCTCACGGGAGCCCAAGGCGGCGCACCGATCCTCAGCATCGGGTTCTCGATCGCCATCGTCGTGGTGGCGTTGCTCTATCTGTATGGCCGGCGCGAGACGAGCCCACAGCTGCTTCGCAGCCTGGGCCTCGGATCGCTCATCGCCTCGATCGTCACCTTCGTCTACCTCTCGGACCAGCTCGGTCAGTTGAGGTCGGTGCTGCGCGCCCGCGGGGCGCTCGTCACGGTGTCGATGGGGATCGGGCCGTGGGTGCAGCTCGCCGGTGCGGGGAGCGTATTGGCCGTCGGGATCTGGGCGGTGAGGTTGGAGAGGCGGAGGCGTCCCTCACGTCCTCGGATCTACGCGCCGCCGCCATCGGGCCGTGCAGCCACCTGATCGTCGCTCATCCCTCACACTGGTGGGATGCGAGTGTCGCTCGTCTCGGCCGGGATCGGCCTCATCGTGGTTGGTGGAGTGTTCATCTTTCAGGGGTTGGGCGTGCTGGAGGGGAGCTTCATGACCGGCGAGGCAACCTGGGGCTGGATCGGCGCCGGCTGCGTGCTGGTCGGCCTGGCGGTCCTGGCCCGCGGCCTGCGCCGGTCCGGCTCATAGCCGACCGGGCCGGGCGCCTTCGGCCGGGCGGCTTCGGCCGGGCCGATCAGGGATCCAGGGTGGCCACGACCTCACCGAGCGCCCGGATGGAGCCCTCGGTGATGGGGTTGGCCACCACGATGGCCTCGTCCGCCCCCACCTCCGCCAGCTCCCTGAGGCCCGCCCCGATGCGTTCGGGGGAGCCCTCGAGCGGCGTGACGCCATCTTCGACCGGGCGATCGCCGGCCGCCCGGTCGAGCACCACCAGGATGCACGCGCTTCGTGCGATCTCCTCCGGCCGCCGCCCCGCCTGGACCGCGGCGTCGGTGACCGTGGCGTTCAGCGCGGCGAACCCTTCCGGGGTGTTGCCGTAGTTGTCGTACCAGGTGTTCCAGGCGTCGACGTGGGGGAGGGCGATCGACAGGACCCGGTTGCCCGCGCTCCCAACCATGATCGGGGGCGCCGTGCGGGCTTCGGCAACATCACGGCGTCGTCGGCCCGCCAGAACCGGCCATCGAGCGTGACCCGCTCGCCGGAGAACAGCCGGCGGATGATCTCGAAGGATTCCTCGAACCTGGAGACCCGATGATCGAAGGGGATCCCGAATGCCCGGAACTCCGGCTCGTTCCATCCCGCGCCGACCCCCAGGATCAGGCGGCCGCCGCTCACCTCGTCCACGGTCGCAGCCATCTTGGCGATCACGCCAGGGGGGTGGAACGCCAGGCAGGCCACGAGGGGCCCCAGGTCGATCCGCTCGGTGACCGCGGCGAGCCCAGAGAGCAGGGACCAGGCCTCCCACGGCGCGCGCTCGGGACGCCCGTCGCCCCGGTACAGCAGGTGGTCGCCCAGCCACATCGAGTCGAACCGTGCGGCCTCGGCGGCTCGAGCCATGGCCACGTACTCGGGCCACCGGACGTCCCGCTCAACCTCGGGGAGTTGGATCCCAACCCGGAGCGGGCGCGCCACTTCGGCGGGTCTACGGAACGCCCTGGCGGGCTTCTACCCGCGGGGCCGTCTCATCAGGCTGCGAGCCTTCCTCGCCCATGGTGGACCGCCCGATGAAGACCGCTCCCTCGGCGATCGCGAGGGTCGTCGACGTGACGTCACCCTCGACCCGAGCGCGCGGGCCGAGCGCCACCTTCCCCCTGCCGATGATGTTGCCCTTGACCACCCCTCCCACCTCCACGTTGTGGGCGCGGATGTTTTCATCGAGCCGGCTCTCGGCCGGGAGGGAGACGTCGCCTTCGGCGGCGAGGTTGCCCTTGAC
>JBOGVH010000113.1:0-2076 GCA_050695235.1 Actinomycetota bacterium | reverse complement strand
GGTACGTGCTGCGACGGATCACCTTCCCGCTCATGGGGCCGCAGATCGCTGCCGCACTGGTTCTTTCTTGGGCCCGGGCGCTCGGCGAGTTCGGCGCGACCATCACGTTCGCCGGGAACCTCCAGGGCCGCACGCAAACCTTGCCGCTGGCCGTGTTCGAACGGCTCCAGACCGATCCGGAGGGGGCGATCGCGCTCTCCCTGCTGCTCGTCGCGCTGTCGCTCGCCGTGATCGTGGGCCTCCGAGGGCGGTTCCTGGCACCACGATGAGCTTGGTCGTCGACGTCGAGGCTCGCCGGGGCGACTTCACGGTGGCCGCGGCCTTCGAGGCCGCTGCGGGTGAGACCGTGGCCCTGCTCGGTCCCAACGGCGCGGGGAAGTCCACGCTCGTCGCCACGCTGGCGGGCATCGATCCACCGGCGGGCGGGCGCGTCGATCTCGACGGCCGGACGCTGGACGATGTGGCCGCCGGACGGCACGTCCCTCCCGAGCGACGGCCGGTGGGGGTGGTGTTTCAGGACCGGCTGCTCTTCCCGCACCTGTCGGCCGTCGAGAACGTGGCGTTCCCGCTCCGGGCGCTCGGCGTCGCCCGCCGAGAGGCCCGGAGCAGAGCCGCCGATCTCCTAGCACGGCTGGATCTGGTGGAGAGGGCCCACGCCCGGCCAGCCGACCTGTCCGGCGGCGAGGCGCAACGGGTCGCGTTGGCCAGGGCGCTGATCCGCGAGCCTCGGCTCCTCCTGCTGGACGAGCCGCTCGCGGCGCTCGACGTGCGGGCCCGCGCACACCTCCGGGGCCTCGTGCGGCGCGAGCTCATCGCGTTCGCGGGGGTACGGCTCCTCGTGACGCACGATCCGGTCGAGGCGATGAGCCTTTCAGATCGCATGGTCCTCGTGGAGGACGGACGGGTCACGCAGATCGGGACGCCGGCCGAGGTTCGCGCCGCACCGCGCACGCCGTATGCGGCGGAGCTCGTCGGCATGAACCTGTTCATCGGACGGCTCGAACGACTCGAGGCCGGAGCCGGTCGGCTCGTCACGTCCGACGGTGCCGTGGTCGTGGCCTGGCCCCCGGGCATCGACGGCTCGCTCGAACCGGTCATCGGCCTGCTTCGTCCGGCCGACGTCTCGCTCCACGTCCGACCGCCCGAAGGAGCCTCGGCCCGCAACGTGCTGGCGGGCACCGTGGCCTCGGTCAGCGTGGATGGGGAGCGAGCGCGCGTTCGCATCGATGCGTCCCCCCCGCTGGTGGCCGAGGTGACCCTGGGATCGGTCGAGCGGCTCGGCATCCGGGAGGGAACACGGCTGTGGGCCTCGTTCAAGGCAGTCGAGGTCCGGGTCCAGGTGATCTGAGAGCCGCCGAGGTCCGGATGCAAGTGACCGAGGCGTTCCGCCTTCCCGGGTACCCTTACGGAGCCCATGGCCCCAGACCGCCCGCATGATCCCGAGTCGAACGACGCCGAGGCCGAGGAGCTCGAGGAGGAGGACGAGGACCGGCACTCGTTCCTTCGCGAGATCCCCGTCCTCGTGCTGCTGGCTCTCGTCGTCGCGCTGTTCATCAAGACCTTCCTGGTTCAGGCGTTCTTCATCCCGTCGTCATCGATGGAACCCACGCTGATGCCCGGCGACCGGGTCCTGGTCAACAAGCTGGCCTACCGGTTCGGGGACCTGCATCGGGGCGACGTGGTGGTGTTCCAGAACCCGAACGAGGCGGCGCTCCCCGATCGCAACGCCGTGCAGGCCCTGTTCCACTGGCTGGGCGAGGGACTGGGCCTCCAGCAGCCCGAGAACGAGGACCTCATCAAGCGCGTGATCGGACTTCCCGGCGACACGATCGTGATCCGTGATCACACGGTCGTGGTGAACGACGATCCGATCGCCGAGCCGTACCTGACGAAGGAAGCGCTGGGCTCGATGAGCAACTACGGGCCGGTGACGGTCCCTCGCGGCGAGCTCTTCGTCCTGGGCGACAACCGCGGCAACTCCTCCGACTCGCGTGTGATCGGGTTCGTCCCCGAAGGCAACGTGGTTGGGCGAGCCTTCGTGATCATCTGGCCGCCGGGCGACGCTGGGGGCCTGAC
>JBOGVH010000112.1:0-4397 GCA_050695235.1 Actinomycetota bacterium | reverse complement strand
CCCCAGGTTGACCCGACACAAGAGCAGGATGTCGGGCTCGTCGTCGATCACCAGGACGCGCACGGTTCCTCCTCAACCAGATTCTCGGCAGTGGAGGACTTCTTCTGCATAGTCCGACCGGGCCAATCGTCGGTTCGGGTAGGGGAGTATCCTTCGAACGTCGCCCCGAGGGCGCGTTGACACCGCCAAACCCCGAACCTACATTGGCCGCGGTACCCCGGCTGGAGTCGGCCGGAGTCGGCAGGAGTCGGTCGTGCTCAAGATCTCCCAGAAGCTGGAATACGCGATGCGGGCCATGATCGAGCTGGCGCTCCGCCGGGAGGACGGCGGGCTGGTCCCCGCGCGGGAGATCGCCCTCGCACAGCAGGTTCCCCTGCGGTTTCTCGAGCAGCAGCTGGGGGCGCTGCACAAGGCGGGGCTGGTGGAGAGCTTCCGGGGGGCGGGAGGCGGGTGCCGCATCGCCAAGGATCCCGTCCAGATCAAGGTGGCCGACATCGCCGACGCGATCGAGGGCCAGCTGTTCCCGATGTTCTGCCTGGAGCCCTCGGACCACACCTGTTTCCAAGACTCGAGGTGCGGCCTCCAGGGGTTCTGGGGCGACGTGGCCCGAGCCATCCAGGGAGTGTTCGAGGAGACCACCGTGGCCGACCTGACCGACCGCCATCGGCGGATGGCGCCCACGCGACCGGTATTCTCCTCCGACGAGCTGCTCAGCAGATTGCCCTAGGCCCGAGCCGGGCCTCGTCGGGGTCCCTCCCGCGTCCTGCCCCTGCTAGGAGGCCTTCCCCAGGATCCGCATGACCTTGGTGCCGCACACCGGGCAGGTGCCCTGCGCCGCCCTGCGCCCGTTCTTGAGGGTCACCTCGGTGCCCTCGAACTCGCGCTTGGCCCGGCACTTCACACAGTACGCCTCGTACTTGGCCACTCCTGGCCTCCTTCTGGCCGATCGATCTGGGCCGATCGTTCCCGACTAGGCTGCGAGGCCGCCCGTATCGGCGGCCTCGCAGGCACGATGCTCCCCCTTCCCAGGCACGGATGCAAGCACCTACCAGGCATGGATCAGGGTCGCCGCGTCCGACCGTCCCGCATACCATTCGGGTACCGACGGGCCTCGAGGAGGGCGAAGGGGACATGACGGAGGTTCAGCAGCACATCGCCGCGCTCCTGTCCGAAGACCGTGTGTTCGAGCCGCCGCCCGACTTCGTGGCCAGGGCCCTGGTCAAGGACCGGTCCATCTACGAGCAGGCCGAGGCCGACTACCAGGCGTTCTGGGGCGAGCAGGCCGAGCGCCTGACCTGGTTCCGCACGTGGGACTCGGTCATGGAGTGGACCCCGCCCTGGGTGAAATGGTTCTCCGGGGGGACCCTCAATGCTTGCTTCAACTGCCTGGACCGGCACGTGGAGGCGGGGGGTGGGGACAAGGTCGCCTACCACTGGGAGGGCGAGCCCGGCGAGCAGCGGACCCTGACCTACAAGGAGCTGCTCGACGAGGTCTGCCGGTTCGCCAACGCGTTGAAGGCCCTCGGGGTGGCCAAGGGTGACCGGGTCGCCATCTACCTGGGGATGGTCCCCGAGCTCCCCGTGGCCATGCTGGCGTGTGCCCGCATCGGGGCGCCGCATTCCGTGGTCTTCGGCGGGTTCTCAGCCGAGTCGCTCCGGGACCGGATCAACGACGCTGAGGCCAAGGTCCTGATCACCCAGGACGGCGGGTATCGGCGTGGTGCGCTGGTCCCGCTGAAGGCCAACGCCGACGAAGCCCTGGCCGACTGCCCGTCGATCCAGCACGTGATCACGGTGAGGCGGGCGGGCAACCAACACGCGTTCACCCTCGGGCGCGACCACTGGTACCACGAGCTGATCGAGGGCCAGATACCCGACTGCCCGGCGGAGGAGATGGATGCCGAGGACCCCCTGTACATCCTGTACACGAGCGGCACGACGGGGAAGCCCAAGGGAATCGTCCACACAACCGGCGGCTACATAACCGCCGTCACGGCAACCCACCGGCTGATCTTCGACATCCACGACGATGACGTGTACTGGTGCGCCGCCGACATCGGGTGGGTGACCGGCCACTCCTACATCGTCTACGGGCCGCTCGCCAACCACACGACCAGCATCATGTACGAGGGTGCGCCGGATTGGCCCGACAAGGACCGGCTGTGGTCGATCGCCGAACGGAACAAGGCGAACATCCTGTACACGGCGCCCACCGCGATCCGGGCCTTCATGCGATGGGGACCCGCCTATCCCGAGAAGCACGACCTGTCCTCGCTCCGCCTGCTGGGGACGGTGGGCGAGCCCATCAACCCCGAGGCCTGGGTCTGGTACTGGACATACATCGGCGGCGGCCGGTGCCCCATCGTCGACACGTGGTGGCAGACCGAGACCGGATGCGTCCTCATCACGCCCCTCCCGGGCGTCATCCCGCTGAAACCGGGGTCGGCCACGTTGCCGTTCCCCGGGATCCAGGCGGACGTCGTGGACGAGGAGGGGCACTCCGTCCCGCTTGGCGGGGGTGGATACCTCGTGCTGAAGCATCCGTGGCCGGCCATCGCCCGGACCATCTGGGGCGATCCCGACCGGTACGTTCAGACCTACTTCAGCAAGTACGGGCCCGAGGTCTACGTGGCCGGCGACGGCGCCAAGCGCGACGAGGACGGCTACTTCTGGCTGCTGGGGCGGATCGACGACGTGATGAACGTCGCCGGCCATCGCCTATCGACCTACGAGATCGAGAGCGCCCTCGTCGACAACCCGAAGGTGGCGGAAGCCGCTGTGGTGTCGCGGCCCGACGACGTGGTCGGCGAGGCCATCGTGGCGTTCGTCACGCTGAAGTCGGGTTATGAGGGCGACGAGGTCGTGGCCACGGAGCTCCGGGAGCACGTGGCGAAGAAGATCGGGAAGATCGCGCGGCCCCGCGCCCTCATCTTCACGAACGACCTGCCGAAGACCCGCTCCGGCAAGATCATGCGCCGGCTCCTGCGCGACGTGGCCAGGGGTCGCGCCCTCGGCGACGTGACGACGCTTGCGAATGCCGAGGTCGTGGAACAGATCCACGACATGGTCCAGTCCGGGGCCGGCACCGAGGAATAGCGCTGGCCAGAGAGAGGACGGGGCCGGCCCGGTTTCCCGGGCCGGCCCCTCCAGTATCTGCGACCCTACGGCGTCGTCGGGTCCAGACCGCTCCATCCGAAGATGTCGCTGTTGCCGAAGTTCGCCGGGCACTGCTGCTGCGGTGCCGGCCTGCCGGCGATCGACCGCGTGGTCTGGGCTTGGGCCCGCCACGTGTCGATGGCCGGGCAGTCCGCCCCAGCCCGGGCGTCGTTCCACACGGCCACCGCGTAGTCGTTCGTGGCCGCCGCGTAGACGTAGTCGCCCAGGAACTCGATGAACATGTTGTTCTGGCTGGACGCCCGGGGGTCCCCGACGGCGCCGCGGTTCACCTCGGTCAGCGTCCCCACGGTGCCGTCGACCGCGACGTCAGCGTGCAGGACAACGCCGACGAGGCCCCGCGGATCCGTCGTGTTGTCCCGGAACGGAGTGGTGAATGCGTTGTACACGAGGTACAGGTCCTTCCCGTCGGGGGAGAGTGCGGGCGCCGAGTAGTACCCGCGGTCGCCCGTGGTCTCGACGGCCACCGGTCCGCCCGCGGGCAGCCACGTGCTCCCGCCGTCGGTGGACCACCGGATGAACACGTGCTCGTGGTTGACGCCGTCGCGGCCGTCGACCCACGTGAGGACCATCTCGTCCGTGGCGCCGGCTCCGGATGGCGCCCCGTTCGCGATGCTCACGCTGGGCGCGGCGGCCAGGTCGTTCCGGGCTCCGGCCACACCGTCCTGCACGCACCGCAGGCTGGTCCCGTCGAACTGGAGTGAGATGCACGGGTCGGTGACCCGCCCGATGGCCCGGGGCCGGGACCAGCTCGCCCCTCCGTCCGTGGACGTCACCATGAAGTGGGTGCCGACCGGGAGGCCGGCCGGTCCCGCCAGGAGCGTGAACTCCTCGTAGAACACGTACGCGTTGCCCTGGCTGTCCGTGCGGATCGTGCAGCCCGACTGCCCGAAGTGCCTCGGGGAAACGTTGTGTGCCGGGCTGACCTGCTTGCTGGCCCACGTGTCGCCTCCATCTCGTGAGGTGGAGACGACCATCGGGGCGGCACCGAGACCCTGGAACCCGGCGTAGCACACGTACACGTTTCCAAAGAACCGACTCGTGGCCGCGTTGTCCGCCCAGATCTGCTCCTTGTCGCTGAAGGTTGCCGAGGCCTGCTTGGACACGATTACCGGGTCCATCCAGGCCGCCTTGCCAGAGGCGCCGCCGGCTGCCGCGGTCGCGACGTCGTCGGTTCGCGAGACGGCGATCCCCTCGAAACCCTTGAGCGGGGAGGGCTGGGT
>JBOGVH010000111.1:0-1733 GCA_050695235.1 Actinomycetota bacterium | reverse complement strand
GCCCAGATGATCCGGGGCAACTTCCCCCTGGCCCTCCAGGGCTTGGTCGTCGTGCCGCTGTTCGGCGGGTTCGACGAGCATCGCAACGAGGGCCGGATCTTCTACTACGACGCCACAGGCGGCCGGTGGGAAGAGGACGACTACCGGGCCACCGGGTCCGGCGAACGTCCGGCCAAGGGCTCGCTCAAGAAGCGGTGGCGGCCTGGGCTGTCCCGGGACGAGGCCATCCGGGTTGCCGTGGAAGCGCTGGTCGACGCGGCCGAGGAGGACGCGGCGACCGGCGGGCCCGATCCGGCGCGGGGGATCTTCCCGACGATTCTGGTCGTGGCAGCGGAAGGGGTGGCCTCGGTTCCGGACGACGAGGTGCGCTCGGCCTACGAAGCGGTGGTGGGGGCCAGGTCCTGATGGCGTTCATGCCGTACGTCCCTCCCGAGCAGCTTATGAAGGACCGCTCGGACTTCGCCCACAAGGGCATCGCCCGGGGCAAGTCCGTGGTGGGCCTCGAATACGTGGACGGGGTCCTGTTCATCGCGGAGAACCCAAACTCCACGCTGCACAAGATCTCGGAGATCTACGACCGGATCGCCTTCGCCGGAGTGGGGAAGTACAGCGAGTTCGAGGACCTCCGGATCGCGGGGGTGCGCCTCGCCGATCTCCGAGGGTACTCGTACGGGCGGGAGGACGTCCGGGCCCGGGACATCGCAAACGGGTATTCCCAGGCGCTGTCCACCATCTTCACCCAACAGATGAAGCCGTACGAGGTGGAGATCCTGGTGGCGGAGGTGGCAAGCGACTACGGACGGAACGAGATCTACCACATCCTGTTCGACGGGACGGTCACCGATGAGCACGGGTTCGTCGGGATCGGCGGCCACGCCGAGACCCTGACCGAGGCGCTCAAGGGGACGTTTCAGGAGGGGTGGGACCTGCCCAATGCCGTGAAGGAAGCCGTGAAGGCGCTCTCCAGCGCGGAGGGCCGCGAGATCGAGCCCGCGTCGATCGAGGCTGGTGTCCTGGACCGGACCCGGCCCCAGCGCAGGAAGTTCCGCCGTCTCTCCGACGTCGAGGTGGCGCGGATCCTGGCCAGTTAGGCGCATCCTCGCGTTTCGTCCGGCACGACCTACACTCATCGCGTGGACCGGCGGATCTTCGGCCTGGAGAACGAGTACGGCGTGACCTGCACGTTTCGCGGCCAGCGGCGGCTGTCGCCCGACGAAGTGGCCCGGTACCTGTTCCGCCGGGTGGTCCACTGGGGCCGGTCCTCGAACGTCTTCCTGGAGAACGGCGCCCGGCTGTACCTCGACGTCGGCTCTCACCCCGAGTACGCCACGCCCGAGTGCGACTCCATCACCGACCTCGTGGCCCACGACAAGGCGGGGGAGCGGATCCTGGAGGCCCTGCTCGCGGCGGCCGAGGTCCGCCTGCACGAGGAGGGCATCTCCGGCCAGGTCTACCTGTTCAAGAACAACACCGATTCGGCCGGGAACTCCTACGGCTGCCACGAGAACTACCTGGTGGCCCGGCAGGGCGAGTTCGCCCGGATGGCAGACATCCTGATCCCGTTCTTCGTCACACGGCAGATCTACTGCGGGGCCGGGAAGGTGCTCCACGGGCCGCGGGGGGCACAGTTCTGCATCGCTCAGCGGGCCGAGCACATCTGGGAGGGCGTGTCCTCCGCGACCACTCGGTCGCGTCCGATCATCAACACCCGCGACGAACCGCACGCCGATGCG
>JBOGVH010000110.1:0-2385 GCA_050695235.1 Actinomycetota bacterium | reverse complement strand
CGGGACCGAGGTAGGGGAAGCCGCGCACCAGGGACACGGCGGCGAGCTCCATCCGCTCGCGGTAGCCGACCACGGGCTCGTCCGACAGGTCGAGCACCGCCTCCGGCCTCACACCGTCGAGGGCCTCGGCCAGGGCCGCCCTGATGTCGGCTCCGGCGGGGAGCGTCGGCAGGCCGAGGTCGGGAAGCGCCGTGGGGTCCACCTTCTCCGTCCCACCGAGGAACAGCGCGGCGACGACATCGTGGCCCCTGCTCCGCGCGGCCTCGATCCCCCACCTGGTCACCGGGGGATAGTGCTCGCCGTCCACGAGGACGAGGACCCTCACGACGATCCCTCCGAAGGTCGAGGCCCGGCGCTCGGGCCTACTCCGTGTGTGCCGTGGCCTGCTGAACCGGCGGCTCGAACTCCCGGTAGAACTGCTCGCCTGACGAGAGGGAGAAATGGGCGATGGCGCTTCCGCCGCCGAAAGGGAACTTCCGGGTGATCTTGACCTCGTCCCCCTCGAATTCCAGGACGTTGTAGCAGGGTTTCGTGTACCCCCGCAGCCGCAGGGACGCCACCGTCCCGGCGTTCGCGATGTACAGGTTCTCCAGCCGCCACACGTACGGCACGTGCTTGTGCCCGGACAGCACGATGTTCACCCCAGAGGCGATGAGCTCCTCGAGGAGATCGCCCGCATCCATCACCGTACTCCGCTCGCGGCCGGTGCCAGGGACGGGGATCAGGTGATGGTGGAGGACGAACACCTTGAGCTCGGCGGGCTGGGAGAACTGCTCCTTGAGCCACGGGTAGCGCTCCCGGCCGATCTGCCCCTCGTTCAGATCAGGCTCGCTCGAGTCGGCTCCGACGACCCGAACCCCTCCGACATCGATCGACCAGTGACGGGGACCGATCAGCTCCTCGAAGTGCAAGTAGCCCACGTTGCGGGCGTCATGGTTGCCGGGCACCGTGTACAGGGGAGCCGTGAGCCGCTCGGCATAGGCCACCCAGTTCTTGTACTCCTGGCGATAGCCCTCGTTCGTCAGATCGCCGCTACAGATGACCATGTCGGGGCCGAGCTCGTTGATCTCCACGATGACCCGGTTCATCAGGTTCGGTACGAAGTAGGGCGACCCGACATGGGGATCCGAGATGTGGGCGATCGTCACCACGGCCCCAAGTGTAGCTTCGCGGACGGGGCGGGCCCGGAGCTCCGCTCCCGGTTTGGCCCCAGCGGCCGGCGTGGGACCATTCCCGAACGTGAACGGCCTCGACCTCGTGATCCTGGTCCTCGTCGCCCTCGCGGCATTCGCCGGTTTTCGGCGGGGAGCGCTCCTCCAGTTGTTCTCGTACGCCGGCCTGATCCTGGGGGTGCTGGCCGGCGCGCTGCTGGCGCCCGCCGTCGCATCGCAGGCCCGGAGCGACGGGGTTCAGGCTGGGATCGTCATCGCGGTATTGCTCGGCATGGCGGGGATCGGCGACGCGCTGGGCTGGGTGGCCGGCACGTCGGTCCGGGCCAGGGCCCACCGGCTGCCCGTCGTGGGGACGGCCGACAAGGCGGGCGGCTCGGCCATCTCGGTGGTCGGGCTCCTGCTGGTCACGTGGTTCCTGGCCCTGAACCTGGTGAACGCACCGTTCCCCCGGATCAACAGCTCGATCCGGGGGTCGGCCATCGTCCGGAGCCTCGACGCAGTGCTGCCCCGGCCGCCCTCGTTTCCGGCCGAGGTGCGCCGGTTCCTCGACCAGCACGGGTTCCCCGACGTCTTCGCCGGGCTGCCGCCGGCTCCGACGGGCCCGGTCGAGATGCCGAGCGAGGCCCAGGCTCGCCAGGCTGTCCAGGCGGCGGCGGCGAGCACCGTTCGGATCGTCGGCTCCGCCTGCGGCGAGCTCCTGTCGGGGAGCGGCTTCGTGGTCTCCGGTGACTACGTCGTAACCAACGCCCATGTGATCGCCGGCGTCCACGGGCCGCAGGTGCAGGGACAGGACGGGACCTCGCAGCCGGCCACGCCGGTGCTCTTCGATCCCCGGACGGACCTCGCCATCCTCCATGTCGGGACCTCGGCGGGACAACCGCTTCCGCTGCTCGCCAGCCAGGTCGGTCGGGGGACCGGTGGGGCCACACTGGGCTATCCGGGCGGGGGCGAGCTGGCCGGCGCGCAGGCAGCGGTTCGCCGGCCCATCGACGCCGTCGTGGGACGCGACATCTACGGCAACCATGAGGTCGAGCGCGATGTCTACGAGCTCCAGGCAACGGTGGAGCCGGGCGACTCCGGCGGGCCGTTCGTGCTGCCCGATGGGTCCGTGGCGGGCGTTGTGTTCGCCGCCTCCACCACCGACCCGTCCGTTGGCTATGCCATCGCCTCGACCGATGTCATCCCCGACGTGAGTCGGGCGGCGGGGCGCACC
>JBOGVH010000109.1:0-5409 GCA_050695235.1 Actinomycetota bacterium | reverse complement strand
CGACATGACCGGCCCGAAGATCTCCTCTCGGGCGATCCTCGCGTCGTTCTTGACGTCGGCGAAGATCGTGGGGGGCACGTAGTAGCCCCCGGCCAGTCCGGGATCGGCGGGCCGCTCGCCCATCACGGCGAGCTTGGCCTCGTTCTGGCCCACCTCGATGTATGTCTGCACCCGATCCCGCTGCTCCGCAGAGACGAGCGGTCCCATGGTGGTGTCCTCCTCGAGCGGGTAGCCAAGGCGAACCCCTCTGGCCCGGTCCGACATGGCCGAGATCGCGTCGTCGTAGATGGGCCTCTCCACGAAGACGCGCGAGCCGGCCGAGCAGATCTCCCCCTGGTTCCAGAAGATGCCGTTGGCCGATCCCTCCATGGCCGCATCGAACTCGGCATCGGCGAACACGATGTTCGGTGATTTGCCGCCCAGCTCGAGCGTGACGCGCTTCAGCGTGTCGGCGCCCGTCTTCATGATGATCTTGCCCACGTCGCGCGAGCCGGTGAACCCCACCTTGTCGACAAGGGGGCTGGCCACGAGCGGCGCGCCGGCCGTCTCGCCGAACCCGGTGATCACGTTCAGCACGCCGCTCGGGAGCCCGGCCTCCTCCAGGATCTTTGGGATCTCGAGCGGCGTGAGCGGCGTCTGCTCCGGCGGCTTCAGGATGACGGTGCACCCCGCGGCTAGCGCGGGGGCCACCTTCTGGGTGGCCATCATCATCGGGTAGTTCCAGGGAGTGATGCAGACCGCCACGCCCATGGGCTCCTTCACCACAAGGGTCATGGCGTCGGGCCCGACCGGCGGGATCTCGCCTTCGATCTTCGTGGCCCACCCGCCGAAGTATTCGAACATGAAGGCGACCTCGTCGATGTCCTCGCGGGCCTCGCCGATGGGCTTGCCGCTGTCCAGTGCCTCCATCTCCGCCAGCCGGTCGCGCTCCCTCCGGACGATCTCGGCCGCCCGCAGGAGGATGCGCCCCCGCTCGCGCTCACTCGTACGAGGCCACCACGTTCCCTCGTCGAAGGAGCGGCGCGCGGCGTCGACGGCCCGATCGGCGTCGGCCTGCTTGGAGTGAGGCGCCGTGGCCAGGACCTCCCCGGTCGCCGGGTTGAACACGTCGAACCGCTCGCCGTCGACGGCGTCGACCCACGTGCCGTCGATGTAGTTCCGTAGCTCGTTTGCCACCTCGGACCGCACCTCCCCTCCGGTTTGAACCGCCGTTCAGCGTACCGCGAACGTGGCTAGGTAGGACTCGAGCTGTGCCACTCGCCGTCGGTCCACGATGGCTCCCCTTCGAGCAGCTTCATGAGGTTCCCGAAGTTCTCGTCGGTCTTGGGATCGTGGACCATCGCGGAGTACGAGTCTTTGTCCTCGAAGATGACCGCGACGACGGCCTCGTTCCCCTCGTCGGCCACCAAGAGATGGAGTCCCCGGAAGCCCTTCGCTGAGGCCCCCTGAGGATCCAGCATGTTGTCCCTCACTTCCTGCATCTTCCCGGGCTTCACCTTCATGCGACCCACCGTCCCGTACACGTCGGCCTCCTCCGTCCCCGGAACGGCCGGAGCATACGCCCCGCCAAGCGCCTCGCGATACGCTCGCTCGATGGTCCAGACGCATACGGTGCAGGGGGACGGCGGCGTCCGGCTGGCGGTCCGGGAGTGGCGGGGCGAGGGTCCGGCGATCCTGCTCCTGCACGGCCTGGCCTCCTCGTCGCACATCTGGGATCTGGTGGCGCCCCGCTTGGCGCCGCGGTTCCGCGTGGTCGTGTACGACCAGCGGGGCCACGGGCGGTCGGGCAAGCCGTCGAGCGGCTACGGGTTCGACCGGCTGATCGCCGACGCCGGGGCGGTGATCGGGACACTCGGTCTGGGACGGCCCGTGGTGGGGGGCCACTCCTGGGGAGCCAACGTCGCCCTCCAGCTCGCCGTGGACCGGGCAGAGCTGGTCTCGGGCGACGTCCTGGTCGACGGGGGGTTCCTGTCGATGCGCGACCGGATGGACTGGCGGACTGCTCGGACGATGCTGGCACCGCCGCAACTGAAAGAGATGTCACTCCAGCAGTTCCGCGCGGGCATGCGGACCTTCACCCGGGGGGCCGTCGAGCTCACGCCCGAGGTCGAGGCGGTGTTCCTGTCACTCATGCGCGTGGACCGTGACGGCAACATCCACCCCAGGCTGTCCCGGGCCAACCACCTGCGGATCCTTCACGCGCTGCGGGAACAGGACGCGCCGGGGCTCCTCCGCCGGGTGCGGGTGCCCACCCTGGTCCTCGCGGTGCGCTCGGCGCCCGGTGAGGCCGATTCCGCCGGGTTCATGGAGGACAAGGAACGGGCGGCGGAGGTGGTGAAGGCCATCGACCAGGACGTGCGGTTCGAGTGGATCGACGGCATCCACGACATCCCCATCCAGCGTCCAGACGCCGTGGCGCAACGGATCCAACGGTTCGCCCAGGAGGTCGTAGGATGAGTTCCATGTTCGTTTTCATCCTCATCCTGCTCTTGTTGTCCGCGGTCTTCGGCATCCTCGGCGTCGTGCTGAAGACGGCACTCGTCATCACGCTGGCGATCCTGCTCACGATCGCGTTCCTGTCGCTGTTCGCGTACTACTGGTTCCGGTACCGCGTGTACCGATTCCGCCGCGAGCTGGACCGGCGTAGTCGCTCCTCCTGAGCCGGGGCGGTCCCTACCGCCCCCGGCGATACGTCTCGGCGACCTCGTTCAGCCGGCCGTGCATCCCGCCGTACGCGTCGCCTCGAGGGAGGTAGCGTTTGGCCACCTTGGTCACGAAGGTGTAGTTGGGGTCACACACGTTGGCCACCGGGCTCTCGGACACCTGGGTCAGCAGCTGGTACGCGTCGAGCGTCTCGAAGCCGCATTCCTCGGACAGCCAGGTGACCATGTCCACGTGCGCGATCCGGAACGCGTCCTCGAGCGGCCGGGCCGACCCGGCCGACATGACGTGGGAGTCGTTCTCCAGACGCGGCCAGGGCGTGGGCCGCCCCTTGACCAGGTCGATGGCGATGACCGTGTCCATGGCCGCCTCCACGGCCACGCCACACGTCTCGCCCTCACCCTGCCGGCAATGGCCGTCCCCGATCGAGAACAGGGCGCCCTCGACGTTCACCCCCAAGTAACACGTCGTCCCGGCACGCATCTCCGGCGTATCCATGTTGCCGCCGTGGGCGTGGGGGACGAGCGAGGAACGGGCCTCGAACGACGCGGGTGCCACCCCAACGGTCCCGTGCATCGGATCGAGTGGGAGCTCCACGGCGTACTCCCCGGCCCGGGCCCGGTAGGTGACCGTCCGCTTCCCCGCGTCAAAGTCGTAGATCCACACCACCTCGGGTAGCGGTTCCTGGAGCGTCGCGGTCTTGTGGGTCGACGTCAGCGCGCCGAAGAGCGGCACGGTGCACGAGGCGGCCCAGTCGCGGGAAGGCTCGATCGATACGAAGTGGATGGCGAGCGTGTCGCCGGGCTCCGCCCCCTCGACGAAGAACGGCCCGGTTTGGGGGTTCACGAACGGGAAGTCGATGACCTTGGAGACCAGGTCGTCGACCTCCCGGACCTTGCCGCCGAAGGCGTCCTCGGTCCACAGCTCGAGAAGGTCGCCCGGTTTCACCTTCCGCACCGGCGGAACGCCGCCGAACGTCCAGGCGAACTCCTGCGGTTCGGGCCGATACGTGACGACGTCCATGCGATCCTCCGCGGCTTGGCGATGGTCCGCCGGTCAGACCGGTGCCGACATTGCCGGATTATGCGCCTCGGGCGGCCCCAGGGGCCACGCGAGGCCACGCGTTACCCGATCACGCCCGCCGCTTGGGGCGATAGCCTGGATGCACCATGGGCCGGGCGGTGGTGCTCTACGACGAGGACTGCGGGTTCTGCCGGTGGGCGACAGGCAGGGCCCTGGCCTGGGACCGGCGAAACCGCATCCGGGCCGTCGCGCTTCAGGACCCGGAGGCCGAACGGCTCCTTCCAGGGATGGACCGCGACCGGCGGATGGCCTCGTGGCACGTCCTGACCCCGGATGGACGCGTTTGGTCGGCCGGACGCGCGGTCGCACCTCTGCTTCGACTCCTCCCCGCCGGCGCGCCACTCGCCGCGCTGGCCGCGGCATTCCCTCGCACCACCGAGCGCCTGTACGACTGGACGGCTCGCCACCGAGGACGCCTGGGAGCGCTCCTCGGGCAGCAGCGCTGCGCCGTCGACCCGTCGGGTGAGCGCGATGAGCGGTCGACGCCCCGCGTCTGAGCGGACGGCGGAGCCCGATCGGGTCGCCGAGGTCCTGAAGCAGCTCGAAGCGATCGCGGATCCCGCTCGGCTCGCCGGCATGGCCCGCTACGGGATCTCCACCACGAATGCCCTCGGCGTGCCCATACCGGAGCTCCGTCGAGTGGCACGCCGGATGGGGAAAGATCATGACCGCGCCCTCGCTCTGTGGACCACGGGGGTCCACGAGGCTCGCATCCTGGCGAGCATGACCGACGAGGTCGCGAGGGTCACTCCGTCACAGATGGATGCGTGGGCCCGCGAGTTCGATTCGTGGGACCTGTGCGACCAGGTGTGCGGCAACCTGTTCAATCGAACGCCTCACGCGTTCCGAAAGGCGAGGGCATGGAGCACGCGGGCGAGCGAGTTCGTGCGGCGCGCCGGATTCGCCACGATGGCCTGTGCCTCGGTCCATCGAAAGGACGTCGGAGACGAGCCGTTCGAGGCGTTCCTGCCGGTGATCGTTGGCGCGTCGACCGACGAACGGAACTATGTGAAGAAGGCCGTGAACTGGGCCCTCCGACAGATCGGCAAACGGGACTCCGCGTTGAACCGACGGGCCATCGCCACGGCGAAGGAGATCTCCGGGCTAGATTCCGGGGCCGCGCGGTGGATCGCGGCCGACGCCCCCCGCGAGCTCACCAGCCCGGCGGTTCAGAACCGGCTGCGCCGCAGCTAACCGAGAAAGACGGAGGGGGCGCGGGCACCCCCTCCGTCATGTCCGCCGGTTGCCCGGCGGGCGTCAGTCGTCGGCTGGGACCCTGACCACCTCGCGATCGCTCTCGGGCACACGGATGGGCGCGAGCGTGGGCTCGCGGCCCTCCACGTGGATCTGGGGCAGCCACTGGAGCCACCTCGGCAGGTACCAGTTGAGGTCACCCAGCAGACGCATTCCGGCCGGGACGAGCAGCGTCCGCACGATCGTGGCGTCCATGAACACGGCCACGGCGAGGCCAAAGCCCATCTGCTGGAGCGGACCGAGCCGGCCGGCGGCGAACCCGGTAAACACCGCCACCATGATCAGCGCGGCGCCGGTGATGATGCCGGCCGTGGTTCGAACCCCGAACGCGACGGCCTCGGTGTTGTCGTGCGTGTGGTCGTAGCGCTCGCGAATCCGCGCGAGCAAGAAGACGTGATAATCCATCGACAG
>JBOGVH010000108.1:0-5466 GCA_050695235.1 Actinomycetota bacterium | reverse complement strand
AGACCCAGGAGGTCCCCGACGTGATGCTCGAGGGTGTACCCCTCCTCGGCGGCCAGGTCGGGCTTCTCGGTGGCTCCGAAACCGCGCAGGTCCGGGGCGATGACGTCGAACCGCTCGCCCAGAGGTGAGAGCACCTTGTCCCAGGTCCGCCAGAACTCGGGCCATCCGTGCAACAGCACGAGCGGGAAGCCGTCCCCACAGCGGACGTAGTGGATGCGGATCGCGTTCGCCTCGACGTCGTGGTGGTCGAGCCTCACCGACGAGCCACTAGCGTTCGTCTGGAACGATCACCGGGTCCGTGGGCGGGCCGACCTGCTCGCTCATGAAGAGCCAGTTCGCGCTGAACAGGCCGGTGAGCGCCCACACCGGCAGGCCCATCGCCCACAGGGTCCGGTACAGCCCGTTGGCGATGCCGGCGGCCACGATCGCCGAGATCAGCAGCGCGTAGCTGGCGCCCAGCGCTCTCGAGGACTGGAGCGGCAGCCTCCCCCGGCGACACGATGCCGCCGTGCCTGGGCCACGTTCCCGCCGCGCCCGTCGGATCCGCGGCTCGACGAAGGTACGCAGATAGCCCGCCGTGAAATCCATCTGATGCGTCCTGCGGTGGGTGAGGAGGAGGGCCACGTTCACGACCGCGTGTGCGAGATAGACGAGGACGAGGCGCGGCGCGAGCCTGTCCTGGTCCACCGAACCGATCAGGAACGTGATCACGAGGAGGGCTCCGACGGCGGAAACGGCCACGCCGAAGATCACCAGTCGCGCCCGGTTGAGGTGCAGGAGCTCTTCCCCGAGCGTGGCGTACTCCTGGAGCGCCTCCCCGTCGGACTGCATGTTCCGAAGGATGCCACAAGCGCGGGAGCTTGTCTCGACGGCCTACGATCCTTCGCTCTCGGCCCGCCCCACCGAGGTGAAGTCCTGAGGCCGGAACACCGGCCACAGACCTAGGACCAGGCCGTAGATGACGTGCTGGATGGTGAACGTTCCCCGGCCGGCCACGCTCGCGAAGCTCGAGACCCGCTCCTCGCCCGACAGGACGGCGTCGGCCGCCGGAACCAGGACGAGGCTCATCAGCAGCATCACGAGGAGGGCGTAGGCGACGCCAACCGCGATGATGCTTGCCTGGGAGGGGACGACCCGGGAGGGTAGGACCCGGGCGACCACAGCCCGGGCGACCACGGAGAAGATCGCACCGAAGAACCCGCCGACCACGAGGTGCATCGCCACTCCGAAGATCGTCGGCTCCGGCACGAAGAAGAAGACATCGCCGCTCGCCGCCTCCTGAAGTGAGCGCGCCGCGGTGTCGTCGCCCAGCAGGGACGCGATGTGGTACATGGGCGTGAAGAAGCCGCGATGCTGGTACGTCGCCGCGGCGATCATGGAGAAGAGCCCCATCGGGACGGCTGCCACCATGCCGGCGAGGATGCCGGGCACCAGGATGCGGTCGATGCTCGATGCCGCCCTTGGCCCTGGCCCGAATACCATCGGTCCTCCTGCGGCTCGAGAGCCCGGGCGGCTCATGCCCTGCGCGCGGTCCGGAGGCTACGGGCTTCCCTGCTCGCCCCGACGGTCCTCGGCGGTAACGGGTCGATCGTCGTCGGCGCCCGGTGCGTCCATCAGAGTGTGGAGGCGGGTCGGCCCATCCCTTCGGTGCGCTGAGATCGGTGACGGCTCCACCAGGCCGGCATCGGTCGCGGGCGAGCCGTCGACCTCGTCGTCGGCATGCCTCCGCTGCCTCGTGAGCAGCCAGAACCCGAAGCCGATGATAATGGGGAAGAGGAAGATCGCAAGCTCGTCGATCCCTCCCCCGTGGGCCAGCACCCGTCGATCATAACCCGGGTGCCACGCTCCGAGAAGGGGCGGGGGCTACCGAACCAGCCCGCGTGGGCCGCGGGGCCCGCGGGCCGCCCGAGGCCTCGGTCCATCCGTTGGATCCGGGGTCCGTGGGGCCGGCTTGGGCCTGATGGCCTCGCGGACGTTTCGCAGGGGGAGATCCCTCAGGTCCTGGAGATCGCGGATCGAGTCGTCCTTCTGGCCCTTGCGGTCGTCCCGGAGAGCTATGGCGATGAACACGATCCCGAGGACGAACAAGCCGAACCAGATGAGCATCCAGGGCGAGTCTCCTCCCACGAAGCCCCCGTGCGCAACGACTGCGCTCACAACTCCTCCAGCAACACCCAGATCTTGCGTCCTCTCCGAGCGCCGCGGCCTGCCCCGGTCACGACCTGGGGCAGGCTCTCGGCTCTCAGCTTCCCTTTCTAGATCGTCCTCCTAGAACTCCAGCTTGAGGGGCGCGTGGACCTCCGCGAACGTGCCGTCGTCGAAGACCAGCAGCCCCACGATCTCGAGTTGCGATTCGGTCGTGGGGATCAGCTTGCCGTCCTCCCAGCGCGGGTCGGCCAGGGTGAGCGTGAGGGTGACGGTTTCCCCGGCGCCGACCGCGCCCCCGGGCGCGACCCCCAGCTCGGCCTCCTCCAGGGTCGCCGCCTCCACCTCCGGGTTCACGAACGTCAGGGTCGACGTGGTGAACTCGGCCAGCACGAGGTCGCGGATACCCGTGTTGGTGACCTCGGCCTCCAGGGTCACCGTGGTGGTGTTCGGGTCGTAGGCGGCTTGGGTCCCGATGGCTTCCGGAACCGCGCCCGCCTGTTCGAACGCCGGAGGGGCGAACTCGATCACCTGCTGCGGGAGCTTGTCCGGCCACGCCACCGCCTGGTAGATGAACATCCCCACGGTCAGCACGAGCGTGACGATGAGGAACCAGTTCATGTTCCGGTGATCTTCCTTCAGGATCAGCCCGACCGACATCCCGTCGGTGTTGAGAGGGATCTGGCTGGTGACGGCGAGGTTCTGCACCGTCCGCTTCCTGAGCGTCCAGTAGAGCATCCAGGCCACCCCGATGATGAAGGTGATCAGGCTGTAGATCCACACGAAGGAGAGCTGGTAGTTCTCGAGGTTGATGACCTCCCCGCTGGCCAGGGTCACCGGGTTGGTGTAGCCATCCACCGGCTCGACGTTGATCCACTGGCCGGGCCCGAGGAGCGTCCCGGCACCCTTCACCGAGAACGAGGGGTGCACGTGCCACCGCCCCGGGCTGCGCCCGGCGATCGTCATGTCGAACTCGTAGATCCCACCCTTCTCGATCGAGATCCGGTGGGGCGCGGACACCCCGTTGATGGTCTTCTCCTCGATCGTCACCACGGGGCCCGGGGCGATCACGCTGATGAAGCCCGTGTTGGGATTGGCCCCACCGAGGGTGCCGGGCCACGCGCTCAGGATCGTGGTGATCCCCGTGATGGTGATCTCCTCCCCTTGGCCGACGAAGATCTCGTCTCCGCCGCTCTCGCCCTGCCTGACCTCGCCGCCCGTGAACTCGACGTTCACCCACCCCACGGTGCGCATCTTCAAGAAGGCCTCTTGGGCCCTCTCGCCGTGGGCGGAGGCGGCCGGCGCGGACGCCACCAGAAGGGCAAGCCCCAGCGTGAGGGCGACTACGATCCGCCGTCGCATCGTCTCTCTCCCCTCTCCGTCCGTCCGCCTACCACTTCTTCATGAACCTTCCGATCGGCCAGATCGCCAAGGCTCGCGCGATGAACTGGCCGACCCAGTACCCGGCGACCGACAGGACCCCGCCGAAGGCCAGGGCCACGTACGTCGTCTCTCCGAGGAACGTCCGCAGGGAGCCGTGCTCGACGATCCTCAGATACTCGGGCGTCTGGCTCCTGACGTACTCGATGCCCTGGACGTCGGCCACCGTGAGGACGCGATCCATCCACAGGGCCGGCTGAAGGTATGGTGCGATCATCACGTAGTTCGACATCCACCACACGATGGTGAACGCCATCCCACCGAGCACCGACGTGAGGACGAAGCTCTTGGTCTTCAATAAGACCCAGTCGGCGACCACCGCAGCCGACACCATCGTCATGGGCCAGACGAAGTTCAGCGGGTAGTCAAGGAACGCTCCCCACTGGACCCATCTGCCGAACGTCGCGAACAACCACATGGAGACGGCCGTGTAGACCATCCCGGTGGGGAACCGCCAAGCGAGCCACTGGATGTACTGGAGGGCCGACCCGATGATGATGATCGCGAACGGCGTAATGATGGGCCACCACTGCCGGTCCTTCCAGTCCGTCCAGAAATCCCAGTCCCCCGCGAACAACAGCTTCGTGATGTCCCCGGCGGCTCCCACCACGAACACCGCCGTGATCCAGAAGACGGCGTTCCACTTCCAGTCGATGTACTTGTAGTTCCGGTGGAGGAGCTCCCGGAGCTCAGCGTCTTTGGTCGCGGACCCCGTCGTGGACGCCATCCCTGTTTTCCCCCCAATCCCCGTCCCGGATCTTCACCCGTACGATCAAGAGAAAACCGGAATCCCCGCCGGCCATCCGCAGGACTCCGGCGGGGATCCCTGGACTTCTGGTTCAGGCGACCTCTTCCGCTCCCTTCGCGGCCGCCGGCTGGGCGATCTCGTTCTCGATCTGGAACAGCCGGATGATCGTCTCAGCCCAGAGCGCGAAGATGCCGGCCGCCAGCCACCCGTACCACACGAATGGCCAGTGGAACGGCACCGCGAAGATCTCCTCGGTGATCCACAGGCTGTGGCCCCACTCGTTCATGGCCACCTGTGACATCTCGGTCACCGCCGCCGCGATCAGGAAGAAGAAGGACCACGGGAAGCCCTTCTCCGCGCCGTACGCCGCGGGGATCCAGTACCGGCCGTACAGGTACGTCCCCACCGTGATCGTGGTTGCCAGCGGGAAGAAGAGGAAGAACATCGGGATGTGGTTCGGGGTCAGGGCCGTATCGCGTATGAGGGTCTGGTGCCAGGCCCCGTCCTGGTTGGGGAAGAAGCTCGCCGCGATGTAGATGATCACGGAAGTCGTCCCCACGAGCCCCCAGAACACGGCGATCCGCCGCACCTCCTCCTCGTGGCTGGCCTTGACCTTGACGACCTCACGTCCCTTCCTGACGAGGTAGCTCCACCACGACAGGGTCCCGATGGTGACCGCAGCCACCTCGGCCACGAACAGGGTCCGGTACTGGTTCGTGAACGCCTGGGACGAGGAATCGAGCCCCGCGTCCAACGCCGTGTACTGTTGCCAGATCCTGATCAGGACCGCGACGGCCAGGAAGACGGTGCAACCTACCAGGCAGGTGCGCCACCCCCCCAGCCAGTCGATCGGGCCGTACTTGCGCCCCGGCTCCACTCCAGCTCCGGCGCGCGCCGCCTCGACGGCCATGGCAGCCTCCCTTCAGCCACGCCTATTATGCCCAGGGTATCCCCAGGCCACTGCCGAGTGGAACGCTACCCCTTCCCGCGCCGCCAGTCAATCGGCCCTCGCCGGGAGGATGCGTTCCGCGAACCGCAGCTCGAGCTTCCGAGGATCGACGAAGGAGGGCACGTAGGCTCGCCCCGACTGTGCGAACAGGAGGTGAGCCTCGTGCCCGAGGTGAGTGTAGTGG
>JBOGVH010000107.1:0-2622 GCA_050695235.1 Actinomycetota bacterium | reverse complement strand
GGCCCAGCTGCTCGTGCTCCCGGTACGTCTCGTCGCTCGTCCGCACCGAGGCGTCGAGGCGATGGACGGTCGGTGGGAGCGGCCGAACCCTGGGGTAATCGGCCTCCTCCGGGTAGACGTACAGGTTGAGGTACGGGGACTTCCACAGGTAATCGCGAGGGCTGGGGAGCGCGGGGGCGCCACGGTCGCGGAGCCACCCGTCGAACTCGGCCACCTGTTGCCCGAGGACCCGGTCGTACTCGGACCAGAACGGGTCCCAGCCGCTCGGGTTCTCCGCCGGATGGCCGGAGAACACGGGCGGGATCCCGGGATCCTTCAACTCGAGGGGGTTGCACGAGGTGATACGGACCCACGGCCGGCCGGAGGAGGGGATGGCGGCGAACGCCACCACGTTGTCCTCGACGATGGCGTCGGGCCGGAGCTCGTCGAGGATCTGGGCCAGGCGGTCGTCGACGAACATCGCCCCGTCGATCAACGCCTGCCAGGTCGGTTTGAGGAACGTCTCGATCTGTTCGATGGTCGGCTTTCGGAACTCGGGCGCAGTGTCACGGATGAAGTCCTTCCAGAACTGCCCCGGAACCTCCTCCACGTCGGGGGGAGGTTGCAGCCGCATGTGGGCCTCCTCGAATCCCCGCGCCTCCAGGGTCCCGGCGAAGGACTCCTCGACCACGAACACTACCCGATGGCCCCGGGCCTTCAGGATGTTGCCGATGCCGATACAGTTATTGGTCGGTCCATACGCCCCCTCAGGGAAGAACAGGATGGTCGCGCGATCCCCGATCACCGAGCCTCCAGTGCCAGATGGCCCGTCACTGATACCGGCTGGAACCTTTCCGGGTCAACCCGGCGTCGGAATGAGCACATGAGGCACCGTTCCCCGCTCGTCGCTCTCCTCGTCGTCGCGGTCGCAATGGTGGCGTGCTCGTCCGGGTCCCAGTCCGGCGCCGGTCCCTCGGCGACCGACTCGCCCTCGCCCACGATCTCGAGCTCACCGACCCCGAAGCCCGCCATCGTGGTCACGAGCCCTCGGTCCGGCGACGAGGTCTCCACCCCCGTCAGCATCCAGGGGAACGCCGACGTGTTCGAGGCCACGGTCAGCATCGACATCCTGGACTCGGCGGGGAAGCCGATCGTCCGGACGTTCACCACCGCGAGCTGCGGAACGGGGTGCCGAGGGACCTTCTCCAAGGCCGTCCCGTTCACGGTCGACACCACCCAGCCCGGCACGATCCGGGTGTACGAGTCGAGCGCCGAGGACGGCAGACCCATCAACGTCGTGGACATCCCGGTCACCCTTGTGGCCTAGGCGACCAGGTAGGCGATCGGCAGGGCGGTCATCAACACCAACGCCAGCCCGACGAGCGCGTTGGACCATCGCCTCCCGGTCCACTTGCCGCAGGTCGGTTCGTGGTTCGACAGGATCAACATGAGCAGGATGAGCGGGGGAGCGGCCACGCCGTTGAGGATGGCGGCGAAGTACAAGGCCCGGATGGGGTCGACGCCGACGAAGTTCATGACCAGGCCGACGAGCATCGCGACCGCGATCACCACGTAGAATTTGCGGGCCCCACTGAACTTCTGGCCCAGGCCCTCCTGCCACCCGAAGGCCTCGGACAGGGCGAAGGCCGTCGCCCCCGCAAGCACCGGGACGGCCAGCAGGCCGGTCCCCACGATCCCCAAGGTGAACAGCAGGCTGGCCAGCTTCCCCGCGATGGGCCTGAGGGCCTCCGCCGCCTGCTGAGCGGTCTGGACGGTGGTCACCCCCTTGCTCCCCAGGGTCGCGGCCGAGGCCACCATGATGGCGAACATCACCAGGACTGCCGAGGCCATCCCGGCCAGCACGTCGGTGCGCATGAGCGCGAGGTGCTCGCGATCGACGCCGGCCTTCTTCTCCAACTGCTTCTCCTCGACCTCCTCGCTCGTCTGCCAGAAGAAGAGGTAGGGAGAGATGGTCGTCCCCAGGATGGCGATGAGCACGGCGATCTGTGGCCGGTTCCAGGAGACCCTCGGGATGAGGGTCTGGCGCAAGACGCTCCCCCAGTTCACGTCGATGACGAAGAGCACCGCGATGTATGCCACGAGCGACAGCGTGAGCCATCGGAGCACCTTCGCGTAGCGCTCGTATGGGAGGAGGATCTCCAGGCCGACCATCAGGCCGGCCATGGCGACGAGGAGCAGCACCTGGGGGAGCGGGACCAGCAGACGGACCGAGGCCGCCATCGAGCCAAGGTCCGCGCCGATGTTGAAGCCGTTGGCCACGGCCACCAGCGTGACCGCCCCGATGAGCACCCCACGCGGGAACCGGAGCTTGATGAGCGTCGCCAGCCCATGCCCCGTCACCAGGCCCAGGCGGGCGGCGGTCTCCTGGACCGCGGCGGCGAGCGGGAGCGTGATCCAGGCCGTCCACAGCAGTCCGAAGCCGAAGGCCGCTCCCGCCTGCGAGTAGGTGCCGATCCCGGACGGGTCGTCGTCGGAGGCACCCGTCACCAGCCCGGGCCCCAGCCGCCGGAAGTACCCGAAGCCCCGGAGCGTGTGCCGATGCGGGTGGTGTCCGGTACGGGTTGCCACGGCTCGGATCGTACGTCGCGACGTGGTGGCGGCGGTACTCAGCGAGCGGGGGGG
>JBOGVH010000106.1:0-4279 GCA_050695235.1 Actinomycetota bacterium | reverse complement strand
CGGTTGAGATCCGCGCCGAGCTTCTGAAGGACCTGGGCGGCCACGCCCTCGCCCTCCCGGATCAGGCCGAGCAGGATGTGCTCGGTCCCGATGTAATTGTGTCCCAGCTGAAGGGCCTCGCGGAGCGACAGCTCGAGGACCTTCTTGGCCCTCGGGGTGAACGGGATGTGCCCCGTCGGCGCGGCCTGGCCTTGGCCGATGACCTCCTCGACCTGCTGGCGGACGGCCTCGGGGAGATGTTCAGGGACTCGAGGGCCTTGGCCGCGACCCCCTCACCCTCGTGGATCAGGCCGAGCAGGATGTGCTCGGTCCCGATGTAATTGTGATTGAGCATCCTCGCCTCTTCCTGCGCGAGGACCACCACTCGTCTGGCCCGGTCGGTGAACCGTTCGAACATGTCAGCGTCCCCTGGGCCGGAGCCCCTCTACCGAACGGCCTCGAGGATCGTCGGACCCGGTCCTACCCCCGAGGCAGGTCGAGCGCTCCTGCGGCGCCTGCGCGCGCCTTGGAAGCGCCCCACGGGGGGAAGTATACCCCTGCCCCCCGATACGCCTGGAGCATCGCTCTGCACCCACCATCCATTCCGATCGACGTCTTCCTCCTCTTTCTTCGGAAGGGAACGCCTCCGGGATGAGCTGTAGGGCGAAAAGTGCCCCGACCTCCCCGCATGGGCGACACAAGTTCCCCCGAACGGGCCGTTTACGAAGGCCTCAACGTGTGGGCAAGATTCATCGCGGATCGAAGGTGCCCTTCCCCCCGGTCTTCCCTGTTAGGAGACGATTGAGATTGCGGGTGCTGGTCGTCGACGACCACTCGGCGTTCCGGCGGGCGCTCACATCTGCCCTCCGAATGGTCAAGAGCATCGAGGTTGCGGGGGAGGCGGGGGGCGGGGTTGCCGCCGCCCAGCAGGCCCAGGCCCTGGCTCCTGACCTGGTCATCATGGACCTGTCGATGCCCGATCTCGACGGGATCGCGGCCATGCGGGAGATCCACCAGGCCAGGCCGGAGCTCCCCATCGTGTTCCTCACAGCTCATGCCGACCCGGGGGTGGAGCGGGAGGCCAGGGAAGCCGGGGCGTCCGGTTTCCTGGCCAAGGGGGGCTCCCTCGAGGATCTGGTCATCGTCCTCCACGAGGTCGTCGAGGCCCCGGACCCGGCGGGTTGACCCCCCGCTCCCTCAGGCCGCGGCTAACACAGCGCCAACCACGCAGAGAGCCGCGCCCGCCCACGTGGCCGCTCTCGGCCGCTCCCGCGAGAGAAGGATTGACAGGAGGACCGAAGTCTCCCGAAGCGTCGCCACCCTGCCCACCGGGGCCAGGCGGAGCGCGAATAGGACCAGAAGGTAGGCGGCCAGGCTCCCCAGCCCGATGAGTGCGCCAGGGCGAAGTGCGGCCCGAAGACGTGCCGCGTCGAACCGGGTCACCGCGGTGGTCAGGACGCCCTGTAAGAGCATCGCCGCGCCGAGGTAGGGGACGGGCGAGACCTCCTGCACGGCCCTCGCGTCCACCACCGAGTAGGACGCGATGACCGCACCGACCAGGACGGCGAACCCGGCGGCCGGAAGGGCCCGGGCCCGGTGAGCCTCCAGGCCGAGCAGGCCGAGGCCGCCGCCGAGGAGCTGCGCTCCGAGCACGGCGCCGGCGGTCGGTCGCTGGGACAGCACGATCCAGGCCCCGACCGTCGCCAGTAGCGGCGCCGTCCCCCGGCCGAGCGGGTACGTGACAGAGAGGTCGCCACGGGCGTACGCCGCGGCGAGCGCCAGGCTGTAGGCAGACTCCAGGACTCCGGTCAGGAGCACCAGGCCGACGACGGCCGTCGGCGGGGCGGCCACGGTGAAAGGCAGCAGCATCGCCCCGGCGACCAGTCCCGCTACGGCCATCGAGGCCACCCGATCGTCCGTCCCGTGGAGCCGGAGGTTCCACCCGGCGTGGAGAACGGCTGCCGTGAGGATCAGAGCAAGGGCGGCCGGGCTCACGGCGAGGGCTGTCCGGTCAGTCCTCAGGCCGCATCTGTGGGAACAGGATGGTGTCCCTGATCGAGGGGACATCGAGGAGGATCATCAGGAGCCGGTCGACCCCGATCCCGATCCCGCCGGCGGGGGGCATGCCCTGCTCCAGGGCGCGGATGAAGTCCGCATCGAGCGGATGGGCCTCCTCCTCCCCCGCCGCTTTTGCGCGGGCCTGGGCCTCGAACCTGGCCCGCTGCTCGTCGGGGTCCGTGAGCTCCGAGAACGCCGTCGCCAGCTCGATGCCGGCCATCACGAGGTCGAAGTGCTCGGTGAGCCCGGGGTACTCCCGATGGGGCCGGGCGAGGGGCGAGACCTCCCGGGGGAAGTCGCAGACGAACGTCGGATCGAACAGCGACTCCTCGACGAGCTTCTCGAACATCTCCTGCACGAGCTTCCCCGGGCCCCACGCGGGGTCCACGCCGACGCCGTGGCGCTCGGCGAGGCCGCCCAAGTCCGAGCGTTCCAAGGTGATCTCCTCGCCCACCGCCTCGGACACGCTGCCCAGGAGGGTGATCCGACGCCACGGTGGCGTGAGGTCCAGGTCCCTGCCTCGAACGGGGAACCTGAGCGATCCTCGGACCGCTCGGGCGCACTCGACCAGGAGTTCCTCGGCCAGTCGCATCATCGAGTGATAGTCGCCGTAGGCCTGATAGGCCTCGAGCATCGTGAACTCGGGGTTGTACGTTGGCCCGATCCCCTCGTTTCGGAAATTGCGTCCGATCTCGTACACGCGCTCCATGCCCCCCACGAGCAGGCGCTTGAGGTACAGCTCGAGCGAGATCCGAAGCTTGAGCTCGATGCCGAGCGCCTGGTGGAAGGTGGTGAACGGCCGCGCCATGGCCCCGCCGGCGACCGGCTGGAGGACGGGCGTCTCGACCTCCACGAAGCCACGCTCGTCGAGGTACGCGCGCATGGCCTTCAGCGTCGTCGCCCGGGCATCGACGATGCGGCGCGATCCGAGGTCGGTGGCCAACTGCAGGTACCGGTATCGCTGCTGGAGGTCCGGATCCCTCAGCCCGTGCCACTTCTCGGGGAGCGGCCGGAGGGCCTTCGTCAGGATCGCCATCCGCTCGACGAAGATCGACAGTTCGCCCTTCCTCGTCGTCCCGACGGGGCCGATCGCGCCCACGATGTCGCCCAGGTCGACGTCGCCGAGCAGCTCGAAGCTCGCGGGCTCCGTTTCCGTCGCGGAGGCGACGAGCTGAAGATCGCCCGAGCGATCCCGCATCACCAGGAACTTGAGCTTGCCCATGTCTCGTCGCAGGACGACCCGTCCCGCCACCGTGCGGACGTCGTCGCGCATCTCCTCCGGCCCGAGCCCCCCGAACTCCTTCCGGACGGCGTCGATGCGGTCCGGCTCCTGCACGCCGAGCGCCGACTCCAGGTTCAACGCGAACGGCTCGATCCCCTCGGCCCCCAGCCGTTCCAGGGTCTCGCGCCGGGCCTTCAGGACCTCCCGTTCCCGGAAGCCCTCCTCAGTCATCGACCGGTCCGACGTTCCTATCGAAGACCAGACGGAGTCCTTCCAGCGTGAGCCACTCGTCGTGATGGTCGATGCGCTCGCAGAAGGGCACGACCACGGGGGCCAGGCCACCGGTCGCCACGACCGTCGCGCCGTCGCCGATGTCGGCCCTCATCCGTTCGATGATCCCGTCGGCCTCGGCCGCCGCGCCGAAGATCAGCCCGGCCTGGATGGCCTCCACCGTGTTCCTGCCCACCACCGACTTCGGCGCGTGCAGTTCGACCTGGGGGAGCCGCGCGGTGGCCGAGGACAGGGCCTCGTTCGACACCTGCACCCCGGGCGCGATGGCCCCGCCCAGGAACTCGCCCTTGTCCGAGACGGCATCGAACGTCGTGGCCGTGCCGAAGTCGATCACGATGCACGGCCCGCCGTACCGCTGATATGCCGCGAGCGCGTTCACGATCCGATCCGCACCGACCTCGCGGGGATTGTCCGTGAGGATCGACAGGCCGGTGCGGGTCCCGGGCTCCACGACCACGGGCGGAAAGCTGAAATACCGCTCGGTCATCTCCCGAAGGGCCCGAGTGGACGTGGGGACGACCGAGGCGATGGCGACGCCGGTGATCTGGCGGGTGAACGAGAGCTCGTGCTGCTCCAGGAACCCCCCGAAGACGACGGCCAACTCGTCCGCGGTCCGCTCGGACTGGGTGGACATGCGCCATGACCACTTGAGCTCGGCGCCGCCGAAGACGCCGAGCACCGTGTTCGTGTTGCCGACGTTCACCGCGAGCAGCACGCATCCACCTCCCG
>JBOGVH010000105.1:0-4467 GCA_050695235.1 Actinomycetota bacterium | reverse complement strand
AGGATGTAGGCCATCGTCAGCCAGGTCGCGAGTCCCGCGATGATCTCGGTGCGTACGCTCGATCCACGTTCCGAGATCTTGAAGTACCGATCCAGCCCCGACGTCGGGGCCATCGTCGTCGCCACGTGCGCCTCCCTTCGCACCGGCCCCGGCCTGCTCCGAGGCGTCCACTAGGGAAGAACGGCCGAAGCATAGAGAGGTCGGGGAACGGGCGCAACGGCGCCCCGCCGACGTCCCGATATCCTGAGGGTCCCGGCTGGAGCACCGGGGTCGGCACGGGTCGAGCGAGGGAGGCACGTGGCGGGGCGACGGACCGGGCGAACCGCAGGAGGCCCATGAGCGAGCGGCAGACCAAGGCCCAGCGAAAGGAAGAGGCCAGGCGGCAGCGCCTGGAGATCCAGCGGCGGATGGCCCGCTCCCGGCGCACCCGGTGGATCGCGGTGGGCGTCGTGATCCTCCTGGTGGCCGCCGGCGCGACGTACTACGCGCTCCGCCCCCGCCCGAAGGTCCAGGAACCGCAGGATCTGCTGGCGGCCGCCCCACAGGCGGCCAAGGCCGCAGAGTGCACGGAGGTGACGGACGTCGGTCCGTACCAGCCAGAGGCTGCAGACCGATCCCACGTCGGGGTCCAGGGCGGCCCCCCGACGATGCCGCCCCTTTCCACCTATCCGTCGGTGCCCCCGGCATCCGGACCACATGGCGCCAGCCCCTGGAGCCGTGGCGTGTACTCCACCCCTCCTCCCATGGATCAGGTGATCCATTCGCTCGAACACGGCGCGGCCGTCGTGTGGTACGCGCCGGATGTCTCGGGAGACGAGCTGGCCAAGATCGAGGACTTCTACAAGGACTCGTCCAACGGGCTGAAGGTGATCGTGGCGCCCTACGATTATCCGGACCAGGGAGCCGAGGGGACCCTCCCGGGAGGATCCACGATGGCCCTCGTGGCCTGGCACAACGTCGAGACCTGCTCGCGAGTCTCACTCGCCGCCGCCTTCGGGTTCACCGCGCGGTACGGCATCCCTCCGTTCGGGAGCCAGGCCTATCTCGGCGACGCCCCCGAGCCCGGGGCGCCGATCTGATGGCCAGGAAGAAGCGCAAGCAGCGGCATCGCCCGGAGGCCGGCCCTGTGGGCGATCGGGCGGCGGCCACAGGCACGGCGGAGCGCGGCCGCACGGCCAGGTCCGAGCGCAAGGACCAGGTCCGTCGAGCCAGGGAGGTGGCGCTCCGCCGCATCCGCCGGCGCCGAGCCATCAAGCGCGCCACGTGGATGGGTGGCCTCGGCGCGGTCACCTTCGCCGCCTTCTTCCTGCTGACCCGGGTCGGGGGCCCCAGGGCCATCCCCGAGGCGGCCCTGGCGGCCGCGGGCGACGCGGGGTGCGGCGACGTCCAGACCCCCGCGGGCTCCGCGCCGGGGGGCATCCATCTGTCGCCGGGCGAGAGCCATACCTATCCGGAGCACCCCGCGACCTCGGGTCCGCACGATCCCAGCCCGCTCCCGGGGGATCCGCACGTCTACGACTCCCCGCTGCCGGAGACCAGGGCCGTCCACAACCTCGAGCACGCCTACGTGCTCATCTACTACCGGGCCGGCGGGCCCGACGCCCTCCCGCAGCCCGTGGTTGACCGCCTCGCCTCCCTCGCCGGGGCGCAGGACAAGGTGATCATGGCCCCGTATCCGGACCTCCCGACCGACACGTCGCTGGCACTGGCCGCGTGGAACAAGCTCTGGGAATGCCCGGCCGCGGTGACGGCAGACCAGGCGCGAACCATCGCGTCGGGCTTCATCCAGGCCTACCGAGGCACCAGCAACGCGCCCGAGCCACGCGCCGCCTGAGATCTGGGATCAGCCCGCTCGGCAGGCTCCCGAAACCGAGCAGGTGATCCTGCCTCGCTCGAACGCGGCGCGGGTGGCGCCGCTTTCCAGCCTCACCACGTCGCTCGTGGGGAACCCGAATCTCCCTTTCGGACCGCCCTTCTTCAGGTAGAACTCGAGGACCGAACCCCACAGCATGTGCGGGCCGATCCCTGGCTTGAAGTAGATGGCCCCCCGCTGGAACTGCTGACGGACCCCCCCGGCCACGGGCGTCGCCCGCGAGGTCGGGAGCCCCGCCCGGCAGTTGGTGGCGTCGTACTTCTGTCGGATGCTGCCGGTGATCTGCCGGTTCGCGTTCACCCACACCCGGTCGTCGGGAAGGTCCAGGGCCGAGCGGAGCGTGGACCCGCTCACCTCGGCCGTCCCCGACGCCCCCTGGACGACCGTGCTGACGATCCGTCCGGACACGCCTCGCACCGTGTTCGTGAAGCCGGTGACCGGCCCGATGCCGAGACGGAGCCTTCGGGTGACCCGGTCAACCGGAAGCGAGAGGTCCCACACGGCGTTCGGGTTGTCGGATGTGTAGTCGCCGGGATCGCACACGCCGCGCAGGTACGGGATCGGCGTCCCGCCCCACACGTTCTCGTTGTCCTCGGTGAACCCTCCACTCGAGGACATATAGAACGCCTGGATGCTCTGTCCCTGGTACGTCACGACCTGTCTCGCGGTCGCATCGACCGCGGCGACCCATCGGTCGCCGTCCAGCCCGGCCTCCTTGTCCCAACCCGCGTACACCTGGTCGAAGGAGCTGGCGAACAGCGCGCAGTTGCACACGGGACGGTGCTGCCCGGAGGTGGCCGCCTTGGTGAACGCGTAGCTTCGGGCCGCGATGGCCTGAGCCTGGAGGGCCGGGACCGGCCAGCTGCTGGGGACCTCGGCCAGGCCGTACAGGTACTCCTCGGCACCCACCACGAGGATCGACCGCTCGCGGCACCCGGATTCACAGTTGTACAGGTTGAGCTCGATGAACCCCCGGCTGTAGGCATGCCCGGCCTCGGGAATCACGACGCGGGCGCCGTTGCCGTACGCCACGTACAGGTTGTTCGCCGGGCCACCGACATCCTCCCCCACCTTGCTCCCCGTCCCATCGAGGATCCGGTACGCCTGGCCGGCCACCTGCACCGTCCAAGTCTCGCCGTCCGGGACGGTGGCCACCACCTGGCCCGAGTTCGGATCTCCGAGCCGCAGGTCGGCCGGCCCGCCGGTCGGCGCCAGCCGCATCTTCCCCCTGCCCTGGACCAATCCGACGCGGAGCTTGCCCGGCGGCGATGTCGCTGGCGCCACCTTGGTGCCCGAGTAGAAGTGGGTGAGGATCCGAGCCTGTCCCCACCCCTGCTTGGCCAGCCCGTACGCGCCCCACTGCGACATGCCCAGGCCGTGGCCCCAGCCGGAGCCGAAGAACCGGAACGAGTCGCCGGCATGCCCGGCTTCGGCGGGCATGATGATGGCAAGCGACAGGACCAGGGCGAACGCAAGCGCTCTCTTCATGGCACTCCGGGGGTCGAAACGGGCCGCACCCTAGCACATCGACCGGCCCGGTTCCGCGCCTTACTCATCGGACGCCTCCTCGCCGGCGGAGATCCGGGCCCCGCGCACGCTCGTCCCCGGGCGAACCCGGGCCGATCCAGCGAGTGCGGACTCGATGACCGTGGCCCCCGCCCCCACCACCGAACCAGGGCCGAGGATCGAACCGACCACCCTCGCTTCCTCCTCCACGACGGCGCCCGCGTGCAGCACGGAGTCGTCGATCTCCGCGCCCGGGCCAACCGACGCTCCGGTGCCCACGACCACCCATCGGCCCAGGTGCGCCCGGCGATCCACGACCGCCCCGTCGGCCACGAACGGCGCCGGATAGCGCTCGCCCCCCACCTTCCCCTCGAGGATGTCGAAGTGGGCGCGGAGGTAGGTCTGGGGCGTGCCGAGGTCGAGCCAGTACGCGTCCGTGACCAACCCGAATACTCGTCGCCCTTCATCGATGAGCGCCGGGAAGATGCGTCGCTCGATCGAAACGTTCCCGCTCCCGATCCATCCGGCAAGGGCGCTCGGTTCGAGGACGTAGGTTCCCGCGTTCACGTCGCCGGGCACCGGCTCCTCGGGTTTCTCCCGGAACTCGACCACCCGGCCGTCGGGTCCCGTCGCCACCAGTCCAAAGGCCCGCGCGTCCTCCACGTGGTGGAGCGCGATGGTGGCGTTTGCCGCTCGTTCCCGGTGGAAGGCGGCCATCTCCGTGAGGTCGAGATCGGTCAGGATGTCGCCGTTCAACGCGAAGAACGGCTCATCGCCCAGATGCTCCATCGCGTTCACGATGGCCCCGCCGGTGCCGAGCGGCTCCCGTTCGGTGATCCACGTGATCGTTGGGTCGCGGCGGGCCTCGATGAAGTCGTGGAACGTCGACTCGAGGTAGGGGGAGGACAGCACGACCTCGGCGACCCCGTGGCGGACCAGGTGGTCCAGGACGTGGTCCAGGCTGGGGCGGTCCATGAGCGGAAGGAGCGGCTTGGGGATGGTCTCGGTCAGGGGACGGAGCCGGGTCCCCTCCCCCCCGACGAGGACAACCGCTCTCATCGGCGGCGCGTCATCTCAGGCGTGCGGGG
>JBOGVH010000104.1:0-6066 GCA_050695235.1 Actinomycetota bacterium | reverse complement strand
CGCCAGGACGGTCCTTTCCCTCCCGTGTCACCCGCTGATCGGGGACGGAGACGTCGAGCGGATGGCGGGATCCCTCCGCGCCGCCGTCGCCTCGACCGGAGGAGCCCGGCGATGACGGTCTCTGTCGCGGTCGTCGGCGCGGGGTTCATGGGGATGAACCACGCACGCATCCTCTCGGCGCTCCCGGGAGCCACGCTCGCGGCCATCGTCGACCGAGACCAGTCGCGCGGGCGCCTCGTCGCGGAGGAGTTCGGGTGCGACTACGCGACCTCGATGCAGGACGTCGCGGTTCAGGTGGACGCGGCCGTCATCGCCACGCCGACCGAGACGCATTGCGCGGTTGGCGTCCAAGCCATGGCCCGGGGATGGCACGTGTTGGTGGAGAAGCCGTTCGCTCCCTCGGTGCGGGAGGCCGAGGAGCTGGTGGCAGCGGCCAACGATACCCGGAGGATCCTGGCTGTCGGGCACATCGAGCGGTTCAACCCGGCCTGCCTCGACCTGCCGCGATTCGTGACGGAGCCGCAGTTCATCCAGACCCGGCGGCTCTCGCCCTTCAGCGAGCGCGTGAAGGAGGGCGTCGTGCGGGACATGATGATCCACGACGTCGACCTGGTCCTGTGGCTTGCGCATTCGGAGCCGGTTCGCGTGGCCGCCGATGTCTCGACCTGGCGTTCGGAGACCGAGGACCTGGCGGTCGCCACGATCGTGTTCGAGTCCGGGCTCGTCGCCCACTTGACCGCCACCCGGATCGGCCAGGGCAAAGTGCGACAGATCGACATCCTGCAGCCCGACTCGCTCGTGAACGTCGATCTGCTGCGTCAGGACATCACCATCCGCCATCAGTCGACGGCCGAGTACCCGGAGGCGGGGGCCCGCCGGCTCAAGGAGGCGTCCGTCATGGAGATCCCGTATCTGGAACACCGGGGTGAGCCCCTGTGGCTCGAGCTCCAGGACTTCGTGGAAGCGGTCGGTTCGAGCGGCCGGCCGTTGGTCGATGGGCGAGCCGGTGTGGCGGCGCTCGACCTCTGCCAACGGATCCTGGACGCCGCGAAGCGGGACTGATCGGCATTGTTCAAGGGCCTTCGTGTCGCGGTCGTCGTCCCCGCCTTCAACGAGGAGGCCCTGATCGGGACGACCGTCGCCACGATGCCCGAGCTCGTCGACCACATCGTCGTCGTGGACGATGCCAGTACCGATGCCACGGCGGAGAAGGCCAGGGCGACCGGCGACGAACGCGTCGATGTCATCACGCACGACCGGAACCACGGAGTCGGGGGGGCCATCCTCACCGGACACCAGCGAGCCATGGACATCGGTGTCGACATCTCCGTGGTGATGGCCGGCGACGCGCAGATGGACCCTGACTATCTGCCGGTGCTCCTCGATCCCATCGCCAACGGCTACGACTTCGCCAAGGCCGACCGGTTCTTCGACTTCGGCTCATACGAAAACATGCCCCGGACCCGGGTGATCGGCAACGTCCTCGTCGGCTTCCTGGCCAAGGCGGCGACGGGCTATTGGCACCTGTTCGACCCCTTGAACGGATTCACCGCGGTTCGAACCGACGCCCTCCGCCGGCTTCCGCTCCACAGGATCCGCCGCGACTACGCCTTCGAGTGCGATCTGCTCGTGTATCTCAACATCATCCGATCGAAGGGAAAGGACGTGCCGGTGCCGGCCCTGTACGGCGAGGAACGCTCTGGCATCCGCCTGTTGAGGGAGGGGCGCAAGCTCCTGTGGTCCCTGTTCCGCGGGTTCTGGCGCCGGATGATGTGGAAGTACCTCCTATGGTCGTTCTCACCGATCGCGATCTTCCTGTTCGGCGGCCTCGCGCTCGTCCTGTGGGGGATCGGGTTCGGGATCGGGATCGGGATCAGGACCCTCGGTCCGCCCGAGGCCTCGGCCGCCACGGTGCTGATCTCCGTAGGCCCGCTCCTGGTGGGGATCAACCTGCTGATCGTGGCCTGGGTGCTCGACGTCCTCGAGAGTCCTCGGTAGGAGCTCCGCCGGCTCAGCTTCGATCCGGAACCTCGCCGCCGACCAGGGCGTACACGATGCCGCCGACCACGCTCGATGCCAGGGTCACGGTCAGCACGAGGAGGGCGAACGCGAGGGTCCGGTCGTGGCCGATGCCGTACGAGGCCAGGCACCAGACGTACGCCGCCTCCCGGAACCCCAGGCCGTTGATGGAGAACGGGAGCGCCGTCGTGAGCGTGGCGATCAGCACGATCGCCGGCAAGGCCGCGACTGGAAGTGAGATCCGGAGGGAATCGGCGAGGAGCGCGTTCACGGCGACCAACAAGAGGGCGGAGACGACCCCCAACACCGTGCCCCATCGAACCGCCTGCGGTTCGCGGCCCGCCGTGGCGAAGGCCCGCCCGAACATCCCCAGCTTCGAGCCGACACGGGCGGCCTGGACGTTCGTCGACCACCTCGGCGCAAGCAACAGCGCGACCGCCGAGCCCGTCAAGACCCCTACGCCGAGGATGGAGGCGACCACCACCACCCGGTCGCCGTGCCCGGCCGCAAGGCGCCACGCGCACCCGGCCAATCCGAGGAAGGCCAGACCGGCCAGACCGGCCAGCCGGTCAAGGACCGCGGTGGCGAGGGGCGGCGCCATGCCCGCCGGGCCGCGGAGGCGGAACGACTTGTAGGCGTCGCCCCCGAACCCCGTCGGGAAGAACGCGTTGAAGAAGGTGCCGACGAAGGTAAGGCGAACGAGCGTCCGTCCCGGCAACGCGAGCCCCAGGGGGCGGAGGAACAGCTGCCAACGGAACGCGTTCACCACCAGCCCGGCGAGCAGCACGAGGAACGCGAGCGCAACCTCACGCGCATCGGCATGCCGGAGCGAGTCGATGAGCGCGTGCGCGTCGGCCCGGACCAGCAGGAGGACCACGATCAGTACCCCCACCGCCGCCCGAAGGCCGATCCGCATGCCGCGGCCGCGGAACCGGGACCGGCCGGTCGGCGAGGATGGCTTGGAGTTCTCGATGACCCGGCCGACGGTCACGGGGTGGCGGACCCAGAAGCCTGTGGTCCCAGGGAGTGGCTCGGCTGCGGCACAGGGCTGGCCTGGAGATCTTCGGGGATGCGATCGGCGAGCGTTGGATCCAGTCCCACAGCGATCGCCAGCTCCGCCTTGCCCTCCCTCTCCTGCCCGTTGTCGACGAGGAGGAACCCCAGGTTCAGGTGGGCCGCGGCGTAGCCCTCGTCGATGTGGATCACCTGCCTGTACAGGTCGATGGCCTCGCGATCGCCGCCCGAGGACGTCCGCAGGATCGCCAGGTTGAACAGCGCCGGCACGAAGTCCGGGTCGATCGTGAGGGCGATCCGGTAGTCGGACTCGGCCGACCCACCGTCGCCCTGGGTCTGCTCGATGACGCCCAGGTTGTAGTAGGCGAACTTGTTCCGTGGGTCGTAGACCAGCACCTTGCGGTAATCGGCCGCGGCCTCGTCCAACCGACCTGCTGCATGGGCCTTGAGTCCTGCAGCAAGGGCCGAGGAGGCCTGGTCCGAATCGGTCGTGCCCTTGGAGCACGCCCCGATGAGGAGAAGGAGGAGCAGGAGGGCCCGCCATTTCCGTAGTCCCGCGCGAACCCGATCCATGCGACCGTCCTCGTTCCCGCGTCGGATGCCACGCCACAAAACGGCCTCAACCCCCAAGCGCCATCGCTCTTCTCGAACCGCCCGAAGCGGTGCCGGGGCGGGACGAACTTCAAGCTCGGCCGATCGGATCGGGCGCTTGAGCGCCAGGAGCAAGTACGTGCCCCCTCGATTCGGGGGTTCCACGGCAGGAACTGCGCAAGACAGAGGGGGCGTTGCCTGCCGCGACCCCCGAATGGCTGACAGGGGTCCCCCGCCTCCCCCTCCCCGTTACCCGGCTTGGGGTAGACGGAAATACTTAGGGTAAAAGCCGGTAGGAAGTTCATTTCCCTTCGGATGGCTCCGATGGTGTGAGAGAAGGTATCGGTCGTTCGCCGGACAGTCTGGCGCGCTGGCCGACCCTCCAGGTGGGGTCATGGCAAAGCCAGGCGACAGGTGGGTGTGGGTCAAGCCGGCGATCGTCATCGGACTGGTCGCCGTCGTCCTGCTCCTCATGGCCGGGGTCGAGGCCGGGAGCCGCCCAGGCCAGAGCGCCGTTGGCGCAACCGGTGCGACCGGGGCGACCGGCGCGACGGGCGCCACCGGTGTTTCGGGGGCTACGGGCGCTTCAGGTCTTCCGGGTCCGCCAGGCGTCGGATCCGTAGGTCCGGCCGGCCCCACCGGTGTGCCGGGTCCCCCCGGCCCAACCGGCCCCAAGGGCGATGAGGGTGCGGACGGCGAAGCCGGAGCGGCAGGTGCCACAGGCTCGAGCGGTGCGGACGGCGCCACGGGCGCTTCTGGGGCTATCGGCGCCACGGGCGCTACGGGCGCTACGGGCGCTACGGGCGCTACGGGCGCTTCTGGGGCTACTGGTGCGACGGGCGCGACAGGCGCGACGGGCGATACGGGCCCGGCAGGATCCGACGGCGCTGCCGGGCCGACAGGCGCGACAGGCCCGGTCGGGCCAACGGGCCCAGTCGGGCCGGCGGGCCCCGCCGGTCCAGCCGGCGCGACGGGAGCAGCGGGTGCGGACGGCGCTGCTGGCGCTGATGGCGCGACCGGCGCGACGGGCTTCGCCGGTGCTGATGGCGCCGATGGCGCGACCGGCGCGACGGGTGCAGCTGGCGCAGCTGGCGCAGCTGGTGCGGATGGCGCCACCGGCGCGACAGGCGCTGATGGTGCAACTGGTGCCACGGGCGCGACCGGCGCCGCTGGTCCGACCGGAGCAACCGGCCCTACTGGCGCTGATGGTGCCACTGGTCCCCAGGGCCCGATGGGACCCGACGGACCGACCGGCGCCACTGGTGCCGCCGGACCGATGCCGAACTACCGAGCGGACACGGCAACGATCAACAGCGGCTCGAGCTCGGTGACCGTAAGCATGTCGAGCGCGATGCCGAATGCGAACTACGTCGCAGTGGTGACGCCCGGAGGTACGACGGGGGCTGCGAACTGTCTGGTTGTCTCGAACAGGACGACCACTCAGTTCACGATATCCAACCTCAATTGCAACTCCGGAGCTCCTGCCAACGTCAACGCGAACCTACTCGTCTTCTGGATCGCTGTGGAGCCGAACTAGTCACCTCGGTCGCCGCCGTCATGCTCCCTCGGCCCAGGTCGACCGCGGCCTCCTCGGAGATACGGAGGAACGCATCGACCACGTCGGGATCGAACTGATCTCCCCGACAGCCCTCGATCTCCGCCACGGCAGCCTCGGCCGGCCACGCACGCTTGTACGGGCGATCGTGGGTCAGTGCGTCGAACACGTCGGCGACCGCCGTGATGCGACCGGACAGTGGGATCTCCTCGCCAGCCAGGCCCGCGTAGCCGTGACCGTCCCATCGCTCGTGATGGGCGAAGGCGATCTCCTCGGCCAGCTTGAGGAGTGCTGACCGGCTCCCGGAAAGGATCCGCGCTCCGATCACGGTGTGCGTCTTGACGACCTCGAACTCCTCAGACGAGAGCTTGCGCGGGGCGAGGAGGATCGCGTCCGGGACGCCGATCTTCCCCACGTCGTGGAGCGCCGCGGCCCGTTCGATGGGCTCGAGCGCGCCGCTCACGACCCCCATCGTTCGGGCGATGAGCAGCGCGCTCCGGCCGACCCGCCTGGTGTGTTGGCCCGTCGCGTCGTCCCGGAATTCCGCGGCCAGGGCGAGCCGCTCGAACGTCTCGATCTGCGCATCCAGGAGCTCCTGGGTCCGGGCCCCGACCCGCTCCTCCAACGACTCGTTCTGGAACCTGAGCTCCTCGTGCAGGAGCCTGATCTCCAGCATGTTCCTGATCCGGAGCAGGACCTCATCGATGTCGAGGGGCTTGGTCAGGAAGTCCTTTGCCCCGGAGGCAAGGGCCCGTCGCCTGGTCTTCGTGGTGGTGTCGGCGGTGAGGACCAGGATCGGTAGGTACGAGTCCCTCGTGGACAGTGACTCCAGCAGCTGCATCACTGCGAACCCGTCCATGTGCGGCATCATCAGATCGAGGAGGATC
>JBOGVH010000103.1:0-2123 GCA_050695235.1 Actinomycetota bacterium | reverse complement strand
CAGCGGAGACACGTCGCGCGTCCTGGCCGAGGCCGGGGTGCCCCACACCCAGGTGGCCGACTACACCGGTGCGCCCGAGATGCTCGGCGGCCGGGTGAAGACGCTGCACCCGAAGATCCACGGGGGGATCCTGGCGGACCGGCGGAAGCCCGAGCATGTGGAGGAGCTGAAGGCCCAGGCGATCGAGCCCTTCGACCTCGTCGTGGTGAACCTGTATCCGTTCCGGGAGACGGTCGCGGGAGGCGCGCCGGTCGACGAGGTCATCGAGAAGGTCGACATCGGGGGGCCGGCCATGGTGCGGGCGGCGGCGAAGAACTTCGAATCGGTGGGCGTCGTGGTGTCGCCCGAACGATACCCCAGGGTCGTCCAGGAGCTCCGCCGGGAGGGCGGGCTCACGCGCGAGACGCGATGGGAGCTTGCCGCCGAGGCCTTCTCCCACACGGCAGCGTACGACGCTGCGGTGGCGGGGTGGTTCGCGGCGCGCGAGGGTGGCCTCCCGAGCTTCGTTGGCCTCGCCCTGCGCAAGGTCGAGGATCTCCGGTACGGCGAGAACCCGCATCAGCGCGGCGCCCTGTACGAGGAGATGGCCGGGCCAGGTCCGCTCGCCGGTGCCCGCGTCCTGCTCGAGGGCAAGGAGATGTCGTACAACAACTGGCTCGACGTGCATGCCGCTCACTCGCTCGTGACCGGGCTGCCATCTCCAGCGGCGGTGATCGTGAAGCACAACAACCCAAGCGGCGCGGCGGTCGCCGCCTCCCTGTCGAAGGCGTACGAGAGGGCCTTCGAGTGCGACCCGGTGTCCGCCTTCGGCGGCATCGTGGCCTTCAACGAGGAGGCCGGGGAGGACGCCGCGAGCGCCATGGGGGAGGTGTTCACCGAAGTCGTCGTAGCTCCGGGGTTCACGGACGCCGCGCTCGACGCGTTCGGCGCTCGGAAGAACCTCCGCGTGGTACAGGTGCCGGAGTCGGTCGCCGGTGGCCTCGACATCCGGCCCCTTCCCGGAGGGGCCCTCGTCCAGGACCGTGATGTCGCGAACGAGCCCAGGGCCGGGATGGAGGTCATCTCCGCCCGGGAGCCGACCGCGGAAGAGTGGCGAGATCTCGCGATCGCCTGGATCGTTGCGGCGCACGTGAAATCGAACGCCATCGTGTTTGCCAGGGACGGGGCGACCGTGGGGATCGGCGCCGGACAGATGTCCCGGGTCGACGCGTCATGGATCGCCGTCCGAAAGGCCGGGGACCGGGCCGAGGGCGCGGCGATGGGGAGCGACGCGTTCTTCCCGTTCCCCGACGCCCTCGAGGTGGCCGCCCAGGCCGGAGTGACGGCGGTGATCCATCCGGGGGGGTCGGTGCGGGACGAGGATGTGCTGACGGCGGCGGAGGCGCGTGGCATGGCGGTGGTCGTCACCGGCCGCCGGCACTTCCGGCACTGATGGAAGCGGATCTGCCGTTTCGTCCGGTGAGGTCCCAGTAGGATTTCCCGCCGTGACGGCGTCCATCATCGACGGCAGGGCCATCGCCAGCCAGATGCGATCCGAGGTCGCGCAGCGGGTCATGGCCCTCGTGGACGACGGCGTGCAGCCGGGCCTCGCGGCGGTGCTGGTGGGCGAGGACGAGGCCTCCCACATCTACGTCGCCACCAAGCAGAAGGCCTGCGCGGACGTGGGGATCCGCTCCGAGCAGGTCAACCTGCCGGCCTTCGTGACCGAAGGGGAGTTGCTCGCCGCCATCCGGCGGTTGAACCGAGACCCCCAGATCCATGGGGTGATCGTGCAGCTACCCCTTCCCCGGCACATCTCCGAGCTCCGAGCCCAGTCGGCGATCGATCCCTCCAAGGACGTCGATGGGCTCCACCCCATGAACGTGGGGCTCATGGTCCGGGGGGAGCCCGCCTTCCCCCCGGCGACGCCGTACGGGATCGTCGAGCTCCTGCTCCGCTCCGCCGAGGTCGTGGTCGTGGGGTACGGGGAACTGGTGGGGGCTCCGCTGTCGATCATGCTGACGCAGGACTCGATCAGGGGAAACTCCACCGTCACCATCAGCCACGTGAGGACCCGCATCCTCGCAACCCACACACGACGAGCGGTCATACTCGTCGCGGCTGCGGGCGTCCCGGGTCTGATC
>JBOGVH010000102.1:0-1864 GCA_050695235.1 Actinomycetota bacterium | reverse complement strand
CTGCGGCACCGACAGGGGCTTGGCGTACGAGGGGGCGAACGCCCACGACACGGCGACCCGGAAACCGCGGAGATCACGACCTCGTTCCTCGCGCATGATCATCAGGTCGGCCAGGGTCTGGGTGGGGTGGTCCACGTCGCACTGGAGGTTGATCACGGGGATGTCCGCCCACTTCGCCACCTCACGCATGTACGCGTTCCCCTCGTACGGGACGAGGTCGTGGCGGATGGCCAGACCGTGCCCGTACCGCGACAGGATGATCCCCATGTCCTTCGGGCTCTCCCCGTGGGCGATCTGGGTCTTCTCGGCGTCCAGGAAGTGCGCGTGCCCTCCGAGCTGGGTCATCCCCGCTTCGAACGCGTTCCGCGTGCGGGTGGACTTGTCCAGGAACAGCATGAACAACGTGCGGTCGGGCAGGAGCCGGTGGGGCTCGCCCCGGTGGAACTTCTCCTTCAGCTCCGAGGCGAGCTCGAGCGTCTCGTCGATCTCCTCGGTCGTCCAGTCGAGGGTCTCGATGTAGTCGCGACCTCCAAGTGAGGCGCGGCCGGTCATTTCCGTCCCTCCCTCGACGGGCTGATGTCCGCCTGGACCTCGTCCTGACCGAAGAACGTCGGCATCGGCTCGGGCCCCGGGACGTCGGGGGGCGGCGGTGGGCCGCTCGTCGTGACGGGCGGGACCAGGCCGACCAGGTCGTCGGGCCGGACCGGGACCCGGTTCAGCTCGCGTCCGGTCGCGTCGCGGAGCGCCGAGACGATGGCCGCCGTGGCCACGATCGTCGCGTTCTCGCCGGCCCCCTTCACCCCGTAGGGCACGTCCGGTTCGGGCGCCTCGACGATCTCGGTCACGACGGGCGGCATGTCCAGGATCGTGGGGATCAGATAATCGGTGAACGATGCGTTCCCGATGATCCCGTCCGTCACCTGGATCCCCTCCATGACGGCGAGGCCCAGGCCCATCGCGGTGCCTCCCTCGCTCTGACCCTCGACCCCCTGGGGGTTTATCGATCGGCCGGGGTCCATTGCCGAGGCCACCTGGACCACCCGGACCAGCCCGAGCTCCTCGTCAACCTCGACGACGGCCCGCTGGGCGCAGAACGCGAACATGACGTGGACGTCGCCCTGGCCCCGGTGGTCCATCGCGGTCGTCGTGCGGTGCCGGAACACGCGCGTGGCCACGATCGGCTCCCTCAGGAAGTCGATGACCTCGCCAACCGCGGTGCCGTCGCTCCGGATCATGCCGTCCTCGATGGAGAGCTCGCCAGCGTGCCCGGCGGCACGGGTTCGCCCGAACAGCTCCTCCCGCGCGGCACGGGCGGCGAGCTGCACCGCCCCGGACCCCATCAGGGTCTGGCGCGAGGCGGAGGTCGATCCCGCCGAGTCGACCTCCGTATCGGCCAGGTGGAGCCGCACGTCGTCGATGCCGAGCTCGGTCCTGGCGGCCTGCACCATCACCGTGGACAGTCCCTGTCCGCACTCGACGCCCGCGCTGTGCACCTCGGCCAGCGGGCCGTCGGGCCCTGCCGACAACGTCACCCGGGCCTCGTGGAAGTCATCGAACCCCTCGCTGTATGCAACGTTCTTGTAGCCGACGGCGAACCCCACACCCCGCTTCAGCGACTCACCGCGGCTCACGTTGCCGGCGCCGCCCGGATAGGTCACCGGCTCACGGAGGCCGGCCCGCTCCGGCCGCGGCATGGGGATGTCGCGGGCCCGCTCGATCAGCTCGCGGACGGGCGCGCTTCCCTTGATGACCTGGCCCGTGGGAAGGACGGATCCCGTCCTCACCGCGTTCAGCAGCCGAAGCTCCACGGGGTCGATCGACAGGGTGGCGGCCAGCTTGTCCATCTGGGCCTCGTAGGCGAAGC
>JBOGVH010000101.1:0-7334 GCA_050695235.1 Actinomycetota bacterium | reverse complement strand
GTCCTCGTCCGTGCTTCTGGAGTTGGTCGGTCAGGCCCGGAGGTCGGGAGCGGACGCTGTGGCGCTGGAGCACGTGGGCCTCCTGCGGCCGCTCCCGGTGGCCCTCCGGGTGGAGCCGGCGCGCGAGGCGTCGCACGCGCTGCTCGGTCGAGGGGAGCGGAGCCTCAGGGCGCTCCTCACCGCCCTCCGGGTGACGAGGCTGGGTGAGGGCACGTGGCACCCCCTCGATCCGCATGCGAGCACCCTTCGCGACGTTGACCTTCCGGAGGACCTGAGCGGCTAGTCAGGACCCTCGCCGAACAACCTCCGCGCCCGCGTCTGCCCTACGACTTTCGGTACGAAGAGAATCACCCGCTCACGCTCGATCAGTGACCCGGCCGGACGATGCGGCCTAGGCCCGGGGGTCGGACACTGGCCCTGTTCTTCGTATCGGAAAACACCAAGGGATGGAGCGGTCCGATGGCGGTGGCGGTCAGAGCGGGGGCCATCGTGCGACCTACGATCCTTTCGCATCGGACCGTGCGATCGCTGGCCGCAGCGGTGGCCCTCACGCTTCTCGCCCTCCTGGGAGTTCAGCCTCGACCCGACGGGTCCTCGGCCATCGCCGCGAAGGTCGATCCCGGCCTGGCCGCCGAGGCCACGGCAGCTCCGGCATCCACGGTCAACGTGATCGTCCGGGAGACCCTGCCCCCCTCGGATGTGGCCGAGCGCCTCGTCCGATCACTCGGCGGGACGGTCACACACGAGCTCCCGATCCTCGGCGGCTTCTCGGCCACCGTCCCCGGCTCGGCCCTGGCCGATCTGGCGCGGTCGAGCTCGGTCGGCCTGGTCTGGGGCGACGGCGAGATCAGCATGAGCAGTTCCCCAACGTCCCTGTACAACAGGCTCGCCCCGAACACGGCGTGGCGGCAGAGCATCCGGCTGAACCAGGTCGACAGTGTCTACAACGGCACGGGTGTCACGGTCGCGGTGTTGGACACCGGTGTGACACAGTCCGACGATCTCGGCAACCGGGTGGTGGCCCGGGTGGACCTGACGCCGGAGCACGACGGGTTCGATCGGTACGGCCACGGCACGCACATGTCAGGGATCATCGCAGGGACCGGCGGCGCCTCCGGCGGGCAGTGGACGGGTGTCGCCCCCGGCGCGAACCTCGTGTCGGTCAAGGTGGCAGGGCCCGACGGCTCCACCGACGTCTCCGTGGTGATCGCCGGACTCCAGTGGGTCGTGGCGAACCGCTCCACGTACAACATCCGGGTCCTGAACCTGGCCTTCGGCACGGACTCCGTCCAGAGCTACAGCATCGACCCCCTGGATTACGCGGTGGAGCAGGTGTGGTTCTCCGGCATCCTGGTGGTGGCTTCCGCCGGGAACCGCGGACCCGGCTACGACACGATCAACAAGCCCGGGGACGACCCGTTCGTGCTGACCGTCGGCGCCGCCGACAACCACGGCACACCGGACCGCAGCAGCACGACCGTCGCAACGTTCTCCAGCTGGGGATCTCCCGACGGGTTCACCAAACCCGACATCATCGCGCCCGGGATCACGATCGTGTCGCTGCGCGACCCGGGAAGCACGATCGACACGCTGTACCCGGACGCGCGCATCGGCGACTCCTACTTCAAGGGGACCGGCACGTCCCAGGCCGCCGCCATCGTCTCAGGCGTGGCCGCCCTGATGTTCCAGGCCAACCCGTGGCTCACTCCCGACCTGGCCAAGGGCGTGCTGCTGAAGACCGCGTACAAGAACGGGAACTACGGCAACGGCGCGGGCGCCGGACTGGTGGACGCTGGGAGCGCCCTCCAAGCAGCGAGGAACCCGAACGGGGTCACTCCGGCCAATCTGGGCCTCGTTCCGTCGACCGGCACCGGTTCGCTCGAGGCAAGCAGAGGGTCGTTCCACGTGGATGCCGACATCGACGGTGACGGGATCCCGGACAAGGTGATCGGCGAGATCGACGTACTTGGACGGCCGTGGCCGGCCATCTCCTGGTCCGCGTACGCCTGGTACACATCACCCTGGAGTCAGCTGACCGCCGTCACCCCGGGATGGAGCGCCATCTCCTGGAGCGCACTCTCCTGGAGCGGAACGACATGGAGCGCAGCCTCCTGGAGCGCCGTCTCCTGGAGCGCGGACGTGTGGAGCTGAACGATGGGGGTACCGACGACCGTCCCGATCTCGGCCCGCCGCCTGATCCTCTCCACGGCGGCGGCCGCGGCCCTCGCCCTCGGGGTGCGCCTGGCCGACGTGCCGTCGTGGACCATGAAAGACGCGCTCGCCTTCGCCGCCCTGACCGTGGGGATCGCGGTGGCCGAGCAGTTCTCGATCCCGCTCCGGCACCGCACCGAGACCGTGAACTTCTCCCTCACGGACGCCCTGTGGGCCGCTGCCCTGCCGCTCGCGCATTCCAGCGTGCTCACCTTCGCCGTGGCGGCGGGCGTCCTGGTCGGTCACGTGGCCCGGCGGTGGGCACCGATGAAGATCGCCTTCAACGTCAGTCAGTTCGTGGTCGGCATCACCCTGGCCGAGATCGCCTTCCGCGCGCTTCGCCCCGGCACCCCCCTCCAGCCGTGGACGTGGGCGGCGGTGGCCATCGCCATGTCGGCCTACTTCCTGGTGAACGCGAACCTCGTCGTGCTCGTGGTCTCGCTGGTGGAGCGGAAGCGGTTCCTGACCGTGCTCTTGCCGCCGCTCGGGCTGAACGTGCTGCATTGGGCGGGCAACACCGCCCTCGGCGTGCTGGGAGCGATCCTGTGGGCCACCAACCCCGCGGGCCTGCCGCTTCTGGCGTTCCCCATCGTCCTTTCCTACCTGGCCTACCGGCAGTGGGTCCACACGGTGCGCGAGCGCAACCGGATGCGCGACCTCTACGAGGCGGGTCGGGCCCTCGCCGCTCCGCTCTCGGCCGCCGACGACTTCCAGCCGTTCCTCGTCATCTTGGAGCAAATGCTCGAGGCCGAGGCGGTCGAGCTCGTGGTGTTGGAGGATGACCGGATCACGGTGCACGGCTCCGAGGGGAAGCGCTCGTTCACCTCAGAGGCCGGAGGCAGCGGCGTTCGCGGCCGGCTCGAGGCGTTCGTTCGGGTCCACGAGGTCCTCGGTCCCCAGATCGCGCTGATCGGTGGGCAGGAGGACGCGAACGGGGTCCTGGCCATCTACCGCAGGGAACCGCTCTCCCCCTCGGAGCGGTCGGTCCTTGAGACCCTGGCGTCGCAGATCTCCGTTCTCATCCAGAACCACCGGCTGTTCGCGCAGACCTTCCAGCAGGCCCAGCTGGCCGAGATCGTTGATCACACCTCGGACGGCGTGTTCGTGATCTCCCATGACGGCAGGATCCTGTCGTGGAATCCGGCCATGGAGCGGATCACCGGTTTCAGCAACAGGGAGGTCGAGGGGCGGGTGTACGAGGAGGTCCTCGGTGGTCCGTCCCCGGGCGGCGGCGAGCTGGTCGCGTTGTTCGATCGGACCGAGCCGGGGGAGGCCAGCGACTCGCTGTTCGTGACCAAGGAGGGGGAGCGGCGGTGGATCCGGCACACGGGCACGCCCATCAGGGACCGCGAGGGAGCGCAGAAGGCTTGTGTGGTGGTGGCGCACGATGTGTCCACGGAGGTGCAGACCGAGCAGATGAAGAAGGACTTCGTGGCCATGGTGTCTCACGAGCTCAGGTCGCCGCTCACGCCGCTGAAGGGCTTCCTGGCCAGCCTGCTCCAGGGGACGGCGGAGGACTCGCCGGAGGCACGCCGGGAGTACTACCGGATCATGCTACGCCAGGCCGACAAGCTGGAGCGGCTGATCACCGACCTGCTCGACGTGTCGCAGATCGACTCCGGAGCGCTGCTCGTTGACCCCTCGCCGATCGAGCTGACCCGGCTGGTGGAGGAGCAGATCGCAGAGATCGCCGCTCAGCATCCCAAGCGCTCGATCACCTTCATCCAGCCGGACACGCCGATCCTGGTCAACGCCGACGGGTTCCGGATCCAGCAGGTGCTGGCCAACCTGGTGTCGAATGCCGTGAAGTACTCACCCGCGGACGCCCCGGTGGAGGTCAGCGCCTACTCGGTGGGCGGCGAGGGCGTCGTCTCCGTTCGAGACCGGGGGACCGGGATCCTGCTGTCGGACCAGAACCGGGTGTTCGACCGGTTCTTCCGGGTGGAGAACGGATCCGACCGGCGTACCGGCGGCACGGGCCTCGGCCTGTACATCGCCCGCCAGCTGGTCGAGGCCATGTCCGGGCGGCTGTGGCTGGTCTCCAAGCCGGGCGAGGGCTCGACCTTCTCCTTCAGCATGCCTCGGGCCGACGTCGTCAGCCTGGTTGGCTCGGAGACCAGGGGGCGCTCGGTCGTTCGAACCACCGCCCACCGGGCCCGCGGCTCCGCCTGAGGCCCGGCCGAGGCCGTCAGGCCGAGGCCGAACCCCTTGCGGCGGATGGAATCTCGGCCGTTCGTGCGGTAGGCTCGTGGTGAAGAGCGGGCCGGTTCCGCCCCCCGCGCATCACACCCCTTCGGACCTTTTTGGAAAGGACCCTGGATGCCGCGGCGCGTGCTGATCATGGGCGCCGCTGGGCGCGACTTCCACAACTTCAACGTCGTCTTCCGTGGCGACAAGCGGTACCAGGTTGTCGCGTTCACAGCGACCCAGATCCCGTTCATCGACGATCGGGTCTACCCGCGCGAGCTGGCCGGGCGGCTCTACCCAAAGGGTATCCGCATCTATGAGGAACGCGAGCTCACCCGGTTGATCAAGCAGCTTGGCGTGTCCGACGTCGTGTTCGCCTACTCGGACGTCTCCCACGTGGACGTGATGCACACGGCGAGCGAGGTCCTGGCCGCCGGCGCGAACTTCGTGCTGCTCGGCCCCAGTGACACCATGCTCGAGGCCGCGGTGCCCGTCGTCGCGGTGTGCGCCGTTCGAACGGGGGCGGGCAAGAGCCAGACCACCCGCGCCGTGGCGGCCACCCTTCGACGGGCAGGCAAGCGCGTGGTCGCCGTTCGCCACCCCATGCCCTACGGGAACCTGGTCGCCCAGCGTGTCCAGCGGTTCGCCGCGCTGGAGGACCTCGACCGGGCCAACGTGACGATCGAGGAGCGAGAGGAATACGAACCGCACATCAACGCCGGCACCGTGGTGTACGCCGGAGTCGACTACGGAGAGATCCTGCGCCAAGCCCAGGACGAGTCCGATGTGCTTCTCTGGGATGGGGGGAACAACGACCTCCCGTTCTACCGGCCGACCGTCCATGTCGTAGTTGCGGACCCGCTTCGCGCGGGTCACGAGACCACCTACCATCCGGGAGAGGCCAACCTTCGGATGGCCGACGTCGTCGTCATCAACAAGATCGACTCGGCCACGCCAGAGCAGGTGGCGGAGATCGAGCGCACGATCGACCGGGTCAATCCGGGAGCCATGGTCGTCAAGGCGAACAGCGCGGTGACAGTGGAAGGCGGACAGGAGATGGCCGGCAAGCGCGTGCTGGTTGTGGAGGACGGGCCGACCCTCACCCACGGCGACATGAAGTTCGGGGCAGGCGTCGTGGCGGCCAGGCGGAACGGCGCGGCCGAGATCGTCGACCCCCGCCCCTACGCCGTCGGGACGCTCGAAGAGACCTACCGCAAGTACGACGTCGGGCCGGTGCTCCCGGCGATGGGCTATTCGGAGGTCCAGCTCAGGGAGATGGAGAAGATGATCGAGATGGTCGATGCGGACCTCGTGGTCATCGCGTCGCCCATCGACCTTCGGCATGTCATCAACATCACGAAGCCCGCGGTGCGGGTGCGCTACGAGCTCGAGGTGCTCGACGGTTCGCCCACGATCGCGAACGCGCTGGCCCCCGTGCTCTAGTTCCCCGACGAACAGGAGGCCTTCCCCGTGGAACGCGTCGTGGTCGCCCTCGGCGGGAACGCCCTGCTCCGCCGAGACGAGGAGGACACGTTCGAGAACGCGTACGACTCGGCCCGTCGGGCGGCCGAGAAGGTCGCGGACATCGCATCCGCCGGGTGGGAAGTGGTCGTGACCCATGGCAACGGGCCCCAGGTTGGACGGATCCTCCTCCAGCAGGAATCGGCTCGGAGGTGGGTCCATCCCATGCCCCTGGACGTCTGCGGGGCCGAGAGCCAGGGCCAGATCGGGTACCTGCTCCAGGTCACGATCGGCGACGTGTTCTACGAGCGGGGGATGGAGCGGCCGGTCGCAGCGGTCCTGACGTTGACCCGGGTCCGTGCCGACGACCCAGCATTCGAGAACCCGACCAAGCCGATCGGTCCGTTCTACGAGGAGGACGAGGCGAAGCAGCTGGATGCCGAGCGGGGTTACGTGATGCGCCCCGACCCCCACGGGGGATTGCGGCGTGTGGTGCCTTCCCCAGCGCCGTACTCCATCGTGGAGGCCCCGGTGATCCGCACGCTCGTGGCGGAAGGGGTCGTCGTCATCGCCTCGGGCGGAGGCGGCGTCCCCGTGATCGAGGAGGGTCCCAGGCTGGTGGGAGTGGAGGGAGTGGTGGACAAGGACCTGGCCGCGGCCATCCTGGCCCGGGACGTGGAGGCCTCGGTGCTCCTGATCCTCACCGACGTGAAAAACGTGGTGAAGGGCTTCGGGACCGATCTCGCGGAACCGATCGAACGGCTCACGGTGGCGCAGGCCGGGCAGCTCATGGGGGCGGGCGAGTTCACAGCCGGGTCCATGGGTCCCAAGGTCCAGGCTGCCATCGAGTTCGTGGACGCCCAAGAGGGCCGTCGGGCCTTCATCGGCGACCTGGAGGACGCTTCGGAGGTCCTGGCCGGCCGGGCCGGGACCATGATCGTCCCCTGAGGCCGGCCGGGCCCGGGATAGGCTCCCCCCGTGCAGCTTCGAGTGGTCGTGTACAACGTCCGTGGGTTCCGGGACGGATCGGACCGTGTGATCCGGCTGGTGGGCCACTTCCGGCCCGACCTCGTGGTGTTGAACGAGACCGGGACCCGCCGCCGGCTCCGCCGGTTCTCTAAGGCCTTGGGGATGGACGCGGCCACCGATCCGTGGTCTCCCCTTCGCCGGAGGGTGAAGAACGCGGTGCTCGTCCGGCCGCCATGGCGGATCCTGACGCGCCGCCTCCACCGGTTCAGGGACGTCCGGCGCCGCCTGTATCCGCGGGGCGCGCTCATCGCCCAGGTCGGCCGGTCGGGGTTTCGGATGTGGGCCATCTCGGTGCATCTCGGGCTCCATCCGCTCGAGCGGATCCACAGCGTCGAGGAGATCTCCGATATCGCCCGGGGGCTTGCGGGGCCGGTTCTGATCGGCGGGGACTTCAACGAGCTGCCCGACGGGAAGGCGGTGGCCTTCCTGGCGAAGCGGTACTGGGA
>JBOGVH010000100.1:0-2370 GCA_050695235.1 Actinomycetota bacterium | reverse complement strand
CGGCTTCCTCGATGTGCTCCATGATGGCGCCGACGAACACGTCGGCGCCGTCCGCCACGGCGTCGACGTCCACCTCGATCGCCCCTTCCAGGAACCGATCGATCAGGACGGGGTGGTTGGGTGAGGCCTCCGCGGCCGTGCGAACGAACCGCTCCAGCTCGTCCTCACCGTAGACGATCTCCATGGCCCGGCCGCCGAGCACGTAGGACGGGCGGACCACCACCGGGTAGCCGACCCGGGCGGCCACCCCCCGGGCCTCCCCGAGGTCCCTGGCCTCGCCGTGGGGGGGCGCGAGGATCCCCAGCTCGGAGCACAGGGCGGCGAATTTCCCGCGGTCCTCGGCCAGGTCGATAGCCTCCGGTCGCGTCCCGAGCACCGTGAACCCCTCCGCCGCCAGGACGTGCGCGAGCTTCAGGGGGGTTTGCCCGCCGAGCTGCACGATGACCCCGACGGGCCGCTCCGTACGGCAGACCGCCAGGACATCCTCCGGGGACACCGGCTCGAAGTACAGCCGCCCGCTGGTGTCGTAGTCGGTCGAGACCGTCTCCGGGTTGCTGTTGATCATCACTGCCTCGAAGCCCAAATCGCGGAGCGCGTACGCGGCGTGGACGCAGGCGTAGTCGAACTCGATCCCCTGCCCGATCCGGTTCGGCCCGGCGCCGAGGATCACGACGCGGGGGCGGGACGCGGGACGGACCTCGTCCTCCTCCTCATAGGTGGAGTAGTGGTACGGCGTCACCGCGGGGAACTCGCCGCCGCAGGTGTCGACGGTCTTGAAGACCGGGGCCACGGCGAGCTCGTCCCGGCGCCGGCGAACGCCCAGCTCCGTCGAGCCGGTCAGATGGGCGATCCGAGCGTCGCTGAGCCCGACGCGCTTGGCCTCGCGTAGCTCGACATCGGAGATCGAGCCAAGGGCTCGGCCATGCAGCGAAAGGGTCTCCTCGACGACCTGGGCGATCTGGTCCACGAACCACGGATCGATGCCCGAGGCGCCGGCGACCTCCTCGACCGAGTGCCCGGCGGCGAGCGCGGCCTCGACCAGATGGAGCCGGCGCTCGGCGGGGATGGCGAGGGACGCCAAGACGGACCCGGCGGACCGGCCAATCGCCGGGCCGAGGTCGAACCCCGACCGCTCCATCGAACGCCACGCCTTCCCTAGGGCTTCCTTGAACGTGCGGCCGATGGCCATGACCTCGCCCACGGACTTCATGGCGGAGGTGAGCGTGGAATCGGTCTGGGGGAACTTCTCGAACGCGAACCGTGGCACCTTGACCACCACGTAGTCGAGGGTCGGCTCGAATGCCGCCGGGGTCTGGCCGGTGATGTCGTTCGCGATCTCGTCGAGCCGGTAACCCACCGCGAGCAGCGCCGCCACCTTCGCAATGGGGAACCCCGTGGCCTTCGATGCCAGGGCCGACGACCGGGAGACGCGGGGATTCATCTCGATCAACACCAACCGTCCGTCCCGGGGGCTCACGGCGAACTGGATGTTCGAGCCGCCGGTCTCGACGCCGATGGCCCGGATGCACGCCAGCGCGGAGTCGCGTATGTCCTGGTACTCGCGGTCGGTCAGCGTCTGCTGGGGGGCGACGGTGATCGAGTCGCCCGTGTGGACGCCCATGGGATCGACGTTCTCGATCGAGCAGATGACGACGGCGTTGTCGGCGGCGTCGCGCATCACCTCGAGCTCGAACTCCTTCCAGCCGGCGAGGGACTCCTCCACCAGGACCTCGGTCGCGGGACTTGCGGCGAGGCTCCGCGCCACGAGCTCGGCGAGCGACGCCGGGTCGGTGGCGAACCCGCTCCCTCCGCCGCCCAGCATGAATGAGGGGCGGACCATGACCGGATAGCCGATGGATCCGGCAACGCGCATCGCCTCGTCCACCGTCCGGGCGGTCCCGGACCGGGGCACGGGCAGCCCCGCACCGACCATGCTGCGATGGAAGCCGCTCCGATCCTCCGCCCGATGGATGGCCTCCGGGCTCGCGCCGATCAGCTGGACGCCGTGGCGGTCGAGTACACCGGCCTCGGCCAGCGCGACCGCGACGTTCAGCCCGGTCTGGCCGCCGAGCGTCGGGAGCAGCGCGTCCGGCCGCTCCAGCTCGATCACCTCCGCGACCGTTTCGGCGTCGAGCGGCTCGAGGTACGTCGCGTCGGCCCACTCGGGGTCGGTCATGATCGTCGCGGGGTTCGAGTTGACCAGCACGACCCGGTACCCCTCGCGGCGCAGCACCGTGCACGCCTGCGTGCCGGAGTAGTCGAATTCGCAGGCCTGGCCGATAATAATCGGCCCGGAGCCGATCAGCAGAATCGAGCGGATGTCGGTGCGTTTGGGCATGAGTCGCCGCTAACCCCGATGTTTGTCCATCA
>JBOGVH010000099.1:0-4348 GCA_050695235.1 Actinomycetota bacterium | reverse complement strand
AGGCCTGCGGCGCGGGGGGCCCGCCGCCGGCTACCTCGCTCGCGGCCCCCGGGTCATCTGCCCGGCCGGCCCCCTGCGCGGACCTTAGAGCTTGACCCGCTCATCCTCAGTCGGCAGCTGCTCGGCGGCGCGCTTCAGGTCATCGCCCGCACGGGCCACGGCCTCCCAGACGGCGACGATACGGGCGGTCATCTCATCGCCTGTGTCGATCTCTATGATGTCGCTCATCTCACCTCACCTCTTGGCCTGACCTGGCGCCGAACGCGACCATGTCGTGTTATTCCGTGTGTCCTTGGCGGCCCGGCTATCGAGTGATTCCCCTCGGCGTTGGGGGAGTAGACCATTGCCTCGATGCTCAGGACGAAGTCGAACGAAAGGGTCGCCCACCGCGCCGGTGGCGTACGACCGGCAATGGATCTCAGCACGATTTCCCCCGCGGTTGCTTGCACCGTGAGTATCGGCCCACCTATGGGTCGTGGAGCATCCGCCCTATGGCTAGAGACTCCGGAAAGACCGAGCCGGGGGGCTACGACCTTCGACCACTGGACCGTTGTGACCGGGTGACCATGACCGGCCACCGCCACGAGCGCCCCTCAAGGCTGTCGGAGGAGGTCGGTAAGCTTCGCCCATGCTGTCGCTTCGAGCGGATCCATGGATCCCCGATTTCGGCATGGGGTTCCAGGCCCGGCTGGACGAGACGCCCGCACGGGCCGATCCTTTCGTCGAGACCGATGACTGGAGCGTCCCAATCGTCTCCCGGGGGGTCGAGCCGGGCACGGTGTGGTTCGTGGACGGTGTTCGGCGGGTGGAGCTTCGGCTGATCGCCGGGGACGAGCACGGCGGGCACGCCCCGGGCCTGTTCGGGTCGTTCGCCGTGGGCGCCGTTCGATGCGACGGCAGTGCGACATTCGCCGAGCATTCGCTGGGGCGCTCGGTCGTGGTGGGAGGCGGGCTCCGCCCGGAACCCGTCGAGGTTCGGGTTGGCGGGGCGGTCCTCGAGTACCAGCCCGCCACGGAGCCAGGTGGCGACCCGGACGCTCCGCTGTTCGGCTTGCAGAAGGCGATGATGGCCCAGGAGGCGGCGCTCGCCTCGCGCATCGCTGCGGGTAAGGAGGAGCTGGTGCTCACCGACGGACGCCTCGGGTTCCTCGACGCGACGCGGAGCCCAGTGGTCGGGGTGGTGAAGCGGTTCGTTCGCGCGTACCTCGACGCCGATGAGGACGCGCTCCTTCCGCGGCTCTCGCCCGGAGAGCGCACGCCGCTGTTCGGGCTGGTATACGAGGGCCAGCCGCTCGAGCGGTACGCGTGGTACACGCGACTGGTGCGCAGCCGACCCGAATGGCACGACCACGCCGGCCTGGTGCGCTGCGAGGTTCGGGTCGCCCTGGGCCTTGACGGCGCGAGGAGACTGGCAGACCGGGTGAGCGCCCTGCTTCCGGGGTTCGCCGGCCGACCCTTCGATCCCCGGTTCCCCCAGAACCTGGCCCCGATCGCGGGGCTCGAGCGCTTCCTCCAGCACCGGTTGGGCCACCGGGGGCTCATCCGCCGGGCCCTGATCGCCCGTCTGGCGGAGGAGGCGGCCTGAGCGTGGTGGAGAACGTCAGCGAGCCGGTTGGCAGGGTCCTTGGCACCGAGGACGCCACCCCGCTCACCTTCTGGGTGGGCGTCGCCCCCGGTTCCTACCTCCAGCTCGACGACGCCGTCGTGGTCGACACGGAGGTCCCGGGGCGGGGTCCGCTCCGGATCGCCGGCATCGTCCAGGACGTCCGGGCCCGGCACGAGGGAGCGCAGTTCGATACCGACGTGTTCCTGGTGGAGCGCGGTGTGCTGCCGGTCGACACGGCGGTCGCCGCCCAGGTCGTGGCCACCCGGTTCGAGCCCGAGGTGTTCGTCCCCCCCATGCCCGGCCTGCCGGCATCCCGGGCTCGGGGCAAGGACCGGGACGAGGCCCTGTACTTCGACCAGATGGAGCGGCGCGTTCCGGCCGGCCTGACCAGGGACGGCGAACCGATGTTCCTCGACCTCGATTTCCTCGACGGCACCCGCGGCGCCCACGTGAACATCTCCGGCGTCTCCGGCGTCGCGACCAAGACGACCTACGCGTTGTTCCTCCTGTACGCCCTGTTCCACTCGGACGTGCTCGGGCGGTACTCGACCAACACCAAGGCCATCGTGTTCAACGTGAAGGGCGAGGACCTCATGTGGCTCGACACGCCCAACGCCAAGCTCCAGCAGGCCGACCGCGAGGACTACGGTCGACTCGGACTCCCGGTGGGAGCGTTCGAGAGCGTGGGGGTATGGGCGCCGGTGCGGCCGGACGCGGGCGGTCAAGCGGTACCGCAGATCGAGGGGCGCTCCCGGGGCGTGACGGCGTACTACTGGACGGTGCGGGAGTTCGTCCGGGAGAAGTTCCTCCGGTTCCTGTTCGCCGAAGCCGAGGACGAACGGTCGCAGATCGCCGACCTCGTCGCTCGGGTCGAGTCGCATCTCGATCGGGAATGCGCGGACGACCCGGAGAGCGATGCAACCGTGTCGTTCGGGGGGTTCCCGGTGGAGGACTTCGACGCCCTATGCGAGGTGATCCGGGAGCAGGTGGAGGACGAGCACTCGCCGTGGCGAGGGCGACTGTCCGACGCGACGGTGGCGGCCTTCGTCCGTCGCCTTGACGCGGCGCGCTTCCGGATGGCGCATCTCGTGTGGGGACGGGCCGCCGAGCGCCCGGAGCGCCACCGGATCGACTGGGAGGCGAATCAGGTTACGGTGATCGACATCCACAACCTTCACGACCGGGCCAAACGGTTCGTCACGGGCGTGGTGATCAAGCGGCTGTTCGAGCACAAGGAGCGGATGGGGCGGCGCGAGCCGCTCGCGTTCCTGGTCCTGGACGAGCTCAACCGCTACGCGCCGCGAGAGGGGTGGAGCCCCATCAAGGAGGTCCTGCTCGACGTCGCGGAGCGCGGCCGCTCGCTGGGGATGATCCTGGTGGGCGCGGAGCAGACGGCGAGCGAGGTCGAGCGGCGGATCATCGCCAACAGCGCGTTCCGGGTGGTGGGGCGGCTGGACACGGCGGAGGCGGCCCGGGGCGAGTACGGATTCCTCCCCGCCGTCACCCGGTCGCGGGCCTCCATCCTCAAGCCGGGGTCGATGATCCTCCAGCAACCGCACATCCCCATCCCACTCCAGATCCGCTTCCCCTTCCCGTCGTGGGCCACCCGGCCCGACGAGGCGGCGCCGTCCGGCGGGGACCCGTTCCGGCCGTTCCGGGGGGAATGAGCGCTCTGAGGTTCCTGCACACGGCGGACTGGCACGTCGGCAAGGCCATCCGGGGAAGGCCGCGGTACGAGGAGTTCGCGGCGGCGCTCGACGAGGTCGTGGGGATCGCCCGCGATGAGGCCGTCGACGCGGTGCTCGTGGCAGGGGACCTCTACGAGCACCGGGCGGCGCCACCCGAAGCCGATGCCGTGGTGTTCGAAGCCCTCCTTCGTTTGCATGAGGCAGGGATCCGGATGGTGGCCATCCCCGGCAACCATGACTCCGCCCTCCGACTGGAGGCCCTGAGCAAGCTGCTGCGACCGATCGACGTCCATCTGGTGCCGCGCGTGGCTCCGCCCGACGGCGGCGGGATCGTCGAGCTGCCATCGCGGGACGGGGCGGTCTCGGCCCTGGTCGCCTGTGTCCCGTTCGTCCCCGAGCGGCGATTCGGCGACGCCGCGGCGCTGTTCGAGGCCGGAGAGCGTTGGTTCCTGTCCTACGCGGAGGGGATGGGGGAGTTGCTGGTGGCCATGGCCGGTGGCTTCCGTCCGGATCGCGTCAACGTGCTCCTCGCCCATCTGTTCACCGACGGCGCGATGCTCGGCGGCGGCGAACGCGAGGTCAGCATCGGGCTTCAGTACGCCATCTCACCGTCGAGGCTGCCCGGGGACGCGGCATACATCGCGCTCGGCCATGTCCACCGGCCTCAACCGGTCAAGGGGTCGGCCGCTCCGGCCCGGTATGCCGGCTCGCTGATCCAGCTCGACTTCGGCGAGGTGGACCAGCGGAAGTCGGTGGCGATCGTGGAGGCCTCTCCGGGGAAGCCGGCCCGGGTCCGGGAGGTCCCGCTCACCTCGGGCCGGCGCCTGGTCGACGTTCGAGGGACCTTCGACGAGATCGTTGCCCGAGCCGCCGACCTCGCCGATGCGTACCTCCGGGTGTTCGTGAGGACCGAGGGTCCGATCCCGGGGTTGGCCGACAGGATCCGAGAGGCCGTTCCGAACGCCCTCGATGTTCACCTGGACTACGAGCGACCCGAAGCCACCTCCCAGGCCGAGCCGGTCTCCTCGCTCCGGCCGCGCGCCCAGTTCGAGGC
>JBOGVH010000098.1:0-4510 GCA_050695235.1 Actinomycetota bacterium | reverse complement strand
GGATGCCCATGACGAGCGTCCGCTCGCCGCAGTCGATGTCCCGGTCCCCGACCCGCCAGAGGAGCTCACTCACAGGCTCAGCCTCGTTCGATGTGGCTGAGGGCCTCTTGGCGGGTCCGGGCGTCGCTTCGGAACAGGCCGCGAACGGCCGACGTCACCGTGAGCGACCCGGGTTTCTTCACCCCACGCATGGTCATGCACAGGTGCTCGGCCTCGATCAACACGAACACGCCTCGTGGTTTCAGGGCTTCGTCGATCGTGTCCGCGATCTCGGTGGTCAGCCGCTCCTGCACTTGGGGCCGCTTGGACAGGATGTCCACCACCCGCGCGATCTTCGACAGCCCGGTGATCCGCCCATCCTTGTTCGGGATGTACGAGACGTGCGCCTTCCCATTAAATGGCAACAAATGATGTTCGCATAAAGATTGCAGAGGGATGTCCTTCACCATGATCATCTCGTCGAAGTTGGCGCCCGGGACGATGCTGGCAACTGGGGTGGGGTCCACGCCGACGCCGGAGAAGATCTCCTCGTACATCTCCGCCACGCGCCGTGGCGTGTCCCGCACGCCCTCCCGTTCGGGGTCGTCGCCGATCCCCTCAAGGATCAGGCGAACGCCTTCCTCGATCTTCTTGCGTTCGACGTCGTTCACGGCGATCCCAACTCTACCCGGGCACCAGCCGATCGAGCGTGTTGGGCAGATCAGACAGGTTCGGGAGCTCGGCGGCGCGAGGAAGCTCGGAACGCTCGCCGAGCCGGTTGATCCACACCGCCGTCAGGCCGAGTTCCCGGCACGGCGCGATGTCGTGGAACAGTGACGCCGCGACGTGCGCATGGTGCGAGCGATCCGCCCTCGTCTCCTCGAAGAACCGATCCCAGTGGCCGTGCGCCGGCTTGTACGAGCCCGCCTCGGCGGCGGTGATGCGGAGATCGACCGGGATCCCGATCAGCGCGAGCGAGGCGTCGAGCATGTCGGGGTCGGTGTTCGACAAGATCGCCAGCCTCCATCCCCGTTCCCGCAGCACTGCGAGCGCCTTCGGCACCTCCGGGAACGCCGGCCAGGCGGGCAGCGAGTCGGCCAGGGCGGCCCGGTCGTCCTCCTCGAGGTGCAGGCCCTCCCGGCGAGCCAGCCGGTCAAGCGCCTCGGTGAGCACCTGCCGATAGGGGATCGACCGGCCGCGCTGCACCTCGGGCTCGATCTCGTGGTACGCGCCGAGGAGCAATTCGGCGTCGCGTTCGGGCCACAGCTCCGACAACGTGTCCCGGATGCCCGACATCCAGTCAATCAACGTGCCGTAGCAGTCGAACGTTGCCCACCGCGGATCACTCACGTCGAAGAAGTGTAGGTCGGCTCAGACCATCCGCCGAACCGAGACTAGCCGAGGGGATTCGGACCCTGCTCGCGCTGCGCCCGAACCGCCCTCCGTGACACGGCGAGCCCCGCGCCGCGCACGGACTGGTCCCGCTGCGCTCGCTTCGGAACGTCAGTCAGGAGCCGCTCGACGTCCTCCTTGTCGATCGTCTCCCGCTCGATCAGGAGCGCCGCCATCTGGTCCAGCTTCTGCCGGTGCTCTTGGAGGATCTCCAGGGCCTCATCGTGCGCCTGGTCGATCATCCGACGGACCTCGTTGTCGATCTCGAACGCCACCTGCTCGGAGTAGTCCGGCTGGGTGGAGAAGTCCCGGCCGAGGAACACCTCGTGCTGCTTCTGGCCCAGGGTGAGCGGGCCGATCGTGTCCGACATGCCGTACTCGGTGACCATCTGGCGCGCGATCTTCGTGGCTCGCTCGATGTCGTTCGCCGCGCCGGTCGTGATGTCACCCACGATCAGCTCCTCTGCCACGCGGCCCCCGAGGAGCATGGCCAGCTCGTCCGAGAGCTCCTCCCGGGTCATGAGGAACTTGTCCTCCTCGGGCAGGGTGAGCGTGTAGCCGAGGGCCCGGCCCCGGGCGATGACCGAGATCTTGTGCACCGGGTCCGTGTTCGGAAGGACGTGCGCCGCCAGGGCGTGCCCCGACTCGTGGTACGCGATCACGCGCTTCTCCCGGTCGCTCATGATCCGGCTCTTGCGCTCGGGACCGGCCATCACCCGATCGATGGCCTCATCCACCTCACGCATCCCGATGGCCTTCTTTCCCCACCGGGCCGCGAGGAGCGCCGATTCATTGATCACGTTGGCCAGGTCTGCCCCGGTGAACCCGGGGGTCCGCTTGGCCACGGTGTCGAGCGCCACCGTCTCGTCGAACGGCTTGCCGCGCGCGTGGACCCGGAGGATGCCCTTGCGACCTTCGAGGTCGGGCCGGTCGATGACCACGTGCCGGTCGAACCGCCCCGGGCGAAGGAGCGCCGGGTCGAGGATGTCGGGACGGTTGGTCGCCGCCATCAGGATCACCGCTGTCCGCTGGTCGAACCCGTCCATCTCGACGAGCAGCTGGTTCAGGGTCTGCTCTCGCTCGTCGTGGCCGCCACCGAGGCCCGCGCCTCGATGGCGGCCCACAGCGTCGATCTCGTCGATGAACACGATGGCCGGCGCGTTGGTCTTGGCCTGCTCGAACAGGTCGCGCCCCCGGGCGGCGCCCACGCCCACGAACATCTCCACGAAGTCGGAGCCGGAGATCGAGTAGAAGGGGACACCGGCCTCCCCGGCCACGGCTCGCGCGAGTAGCGTCTTCCCCGCGCCCGGCGGGCCGAACAGGAGCACCCCGCGAGGGATCTTCGCCCCCATGGCCTGGAACTTGGCCGGATTCTGGAGGTACTCCTTCACCTCCTGAAGCTCCTCGATGGCCTCGTCCACGCCGGCAACGTCGGTGAACGTGGTCTTCGGCTGGTCCTTGGACACGACTTTCGCCCGGGACTTGCCGAACTGCATGACGCGGCCGCCGCCCGCGCCCTGCGATTGGTTCATGATCCAGATGAACGCTCCGATGATGAGCACCACCGGGATCAGCTGGAACAGGAAGGACAGGATGGCCGAGCCCTTCTGCGGATCGACGGTGACCTCGACCCCCCTGGTCTGGAGATCCTCGGTCAGCTTCTCCTGCACCGCGGCCGGGTACGCCACCTCGTAGCTGGTCCCGTTGGACAGCTCGCCCTTGATCTTCTGGTCGCCTTCGAGGAACGTCGCGGTCTTGACCCGGTCGTCGTCCACGAGGGACTGGAACCCGCTGAAGTTCAGGCTCTGGCCCGGGGGCTCCCGGTTGGCGAACAGTACGAACAGCCACAGCCCGGAGAGGACGAGCAGGATGTAGAGGGCTGGTCCCCGGAGGATCCGGCGATAGGGGGACTCGGGCGGCAGGGAGGCGCTCCTTTCGTTCCGGTCGTGCGGCCGTTCAGACCTACGAGAAAACGGGGGCCCCGCGCGATCGACCCGCGCATTGAGCCCGGGGCGATGGTAGCACAGGGGTGTTGTTTGGCCGATGCCGCGATACGGGTTCCGCTACCGGATACCGCTGTCGACGGGGACGTTCACGTCGTTGAACACGCCGTTCGTCACGAGCACGTCGACGGGCTTGGCGGACATCCCGGGCCCTCCCTCTTCGACCACCGCTTGCACCTCGTAGCGGCCGGGATCGAGGGCCACGGCGAATCGCCCTTCACCGTCGGATCGAACCGTGGCCACCACATCACCGCCCCGGAGCACCCGGATCTCCACGTCGGCGAGTGGCCGGTCCGGACAGGGGCTCTCGAGCGTCTCGACCGGACAGGTGGGGCCGAGGAGCACGGTCCCACGGATCCCACTGTCGCCAGAAGAGGACTGGGCGCGGCCGGCGCAAGCCACGAGGAACAGGAGAAGGATCGAGATCGCCCCCATCCGTCTCATGGCCGTTGGACGGCACACCACCCTGCCATGTTCCGGCTCACGCCGGGTCGGCGTAGGCCTCGGGCTTGAGCGTGGCGATGTAGGGGAGGTTTCGGAACTTCTCCGCGTAGTCCAGGCCGTAGCCAACGACGAACTCCGGGGGGATCTCGAACCCGACGTACCGCAGGTCCAGGGCCACCCGTTGGATCCCCTTCTTCTGAAGGAGTGCGCACACCTCGAGCGTCGCGGGCCGGCGACCGCGGAGGTTCTTCAGCAGGTTGTTCAGGGTCAGCCCGGAGTCCACGATGTCCTCGACGAGCAGGACGTGGCGGCCCTCGATGTCGCGATCCAGGTCCTTCAGGATCCGGACGACCCCCGAGGTCTGTGTCGCCGCCCCGTACGAGGCAACCGCCATGAAGTCGAAGTCGACGGGCAGGTGGATGTGCCGCGCCAGGTCCGCCATGACCATGAAGGCGCCCTTCAGAACGGCAACCAGGAGCAGATCGCGGCCCTGGTACTCCCTGGTGATCTGGTCCCCGAGCTCCCGCAGCTTGTCCTGGAGCTGCTCCCTGGTGACCAATACCCTGTCGATGTCGCCGTCGTACCCATCGGCGAACGGCTCGCCAACGGGAGGGGTTTCGACGTCCTTCTCCGTCAGCTCGACCGTGCCTTCCATCTCGCCCCCCTTCACACCCGGCTCTCGGGGGAAGTGC
>JBOGVH010000097.1:0-7937 GCA_050695235.1 Actinomycetota bacterium | reverse complement strand
GCCATACACGGCCGGCGTGTCCACCCACCGGGGCCCCACGTACTGCGCGAGCGGGTCGGACGGGAAGTCCGAGGGCGTGGTGACGTACGGGTTCGCGTGATAGACGGCGGCGATCCTGCCGTAGTACGCGTACGAGTACACGTCGCGGGAGAACAGCAGCGGCAGGAAGAGGACCACGACGTGGTAGGCCACCGCGAGACCGATCACCGTGCCCGGCGAGATCGTCCCCCGCCAGGACTCACGGAGGACGGCAAGGAACGCCGCCGCGGCCAGGGCCACGGTGATCACGGACACCGCCACCAGCGCGTTCCCGTGAACCCCGTCGAGGGCCGTCAGCTCGGCCAGCCATCGGAACGGGCCTGTGGCCTCGGCGGAGCCCGGCAGGGCCGGCTGAAGGGGCGACCGGGGGACCGATGCGACGGTCGCGACCAACACGACGGACGCGATCGAGCCGGCGATGGCGGCGTTGCGGGTCGTGGAGGCCTGCACCGCGCCCGACTGTAACAAGCCCCGCAGGTACAGTCGGATGCAGGCATGGCCGATGCCCCCAGGATGCGACCGATCCGAAGACTTCGAGGGATCCTGCGGTCGGAACGCGCCGCCGATGTGCGGCGGCGCCTCCGCCCCGCCGTCCCATTCGTGGTGGGGTTGGCCGGCGCGTGGCTCGGCATGGCGGTGTGGGGGGCCTCGAGGGTCGAGATGGGCCCCTTCGTGGTCAGGTTGGACACGCAGTTCGGGAGGGGCGTCACGGACATCGTGCTTCCCCCGCTCGGCCACCTGACCGCGAACAGCCACTCGGCCCCGCTCCGGTTAAGCGCCACCCTCCTCGACGTGCGGATCAACGAGCTCACGCGGGACCTGTCGGCCGGCGGGATCGACGGTCTCGTCGCCCGCGTCCAGTCCGACTCCGGGCGCGCGTTGCCGCTGCACGCGCTCCGGACCATCGCGGTGGCTGCGCTCGGAGCCCTGATCCTCGGGGCATTGGCCTTCCGAAGACGCTGGGTCTCGCTCGCCTCCACCGTCCTATTCGCCGTGATCCTCGTGGGAGGGTCCGAGATCCTGGCGATGGCAACGTTTCGAAGCAGCGCGTTCGCCACGCCAACCTTCTCGGGCTCACTCGCGCTCGCGGCCGACGTCATCCCGCCCGTCCGCTCCGCGGCGACGAAGTTCGACGAGTTCCGGGCTCAGCTCGAACGGGTCGTCGACGGTGCGATCAAGGTCTACACGTCCATCCAGACGAGCCCGGTTGGCGAGGTTGGCGAGATCCGGGTGCTCCACATCTCCGACATCCATCTGTCCCCCCTCGGCCTGGAGTTCACCAAGCAGATCGCCGGCGGGTTCGACGTGGACTTCATCGTCGATACCGGCGACACCACGTCGTTCGGCACGCCGCCCGAGAACTTGGTCCTGAATGAGATCGCCTCGATGGGCAGGCCGTACATCTGGGTCCGCGGCAACCACGACAGCCGAGCGTTCCAGCAGGCCTTGAAGAAGCTTCCGAACGCGATCGTGCTGGACGGGACCACTACCGAGCTCAACGGCCTTCGTCTCTACGGCAAGGGCGACCCGATCAAGCCCCCGACGATCGAGCGCCTGTCCGACAGCGTGTTCGAGACGCGCGTCCTCGCCGTCAACCCTCTCGTGCTGTCGGACGTCGAGCGCTCGGCCGAACCCATCGACATCGTGGCGGTCCACGACGATCGCATGGCGCAGAGCGTGGCGGGACACGTGCCGCTAGTGATCTCGGGTCACTTCCACGTGAACGGGTCCCGGGCCCAGGACGGCACCGTCTACCTCCGGGTGGGCACGACCGGCGGCTCGAACTTCGGCACGTTCGTTCCCGACGAGGGGATCCCGCTCTCCGCCGAGGTCCTGTACTTCGAGCCGGGGACTCCGCCACGCCTGGTGGCCTACGACCTCATCGAGCAATCGCCGAAGACCGGGGCCCTCACCGTCACCCGTCACCTGGTGGAGCAGGAGTTCGGGATCCTGACCCCGAGCCCCTCGCCGATCCCAACGCCGAGCCCGTCACCAACCGTGAGCGCCGGCCTCACCAGCGCGGCTACCAGGACCCCCTGACCTCCCAAACTCGATCACGAGAGGTCGAGGCCGAACGCCACACGGCGTTCGGTGGCTCGGTCGTTCGACGCGATCACGCCGTGCGGCGCTCCGCTCGCTGGATGAATCGCGCGGGCCGCTGGTGTTGCCAGCACAGCGCCAATGGGTTGTAGATCGACAACCGGGTACCGCAGCCCTCCCACTCGCACATCCGGTCGCCGGGGTGAGTCCGGCACCGGTGGCGCTCCGTGGGCGCCAGTCTCCCTCGGAGGATGAGCCGTTCGTCGTTCAGGACGATCGTTGCCCCCTGCATTGCCCCCGCTCCTTCCCTCGGACGGCATCTACCTACCCCGCCACGGAGGGGCGAAACGGCAGGAGGCACATCTGCAGGGCGAGACCGACTCTCCGGCCCTGCCTCAGAAGGGAGCCGTGACCGGTGCTCTTCGGCGGCGGGAGCGAAAGGCCGTCGTTGAGCTGTTTGTCACTCCGGCCGGTCGGGTACCTGTCCGTCACCCCTTCGATCGGGCTGTGGAGGTCTCGACCCTGTTGGCGATTCCCGTGCACCACCCGGCGAGTTGGGATTGGACGGCTGGTTGGAGCTCGCCGTCGGCGGATCGCGGCGCCAGGGCTCGGACCCTTCGCAGAGTCGCGGCCGTGGTCGCGGCCATCCCCCTCCTGTTGCTGGGAGCTGGGGCCGTCGGATTCGCCTATGTCTACGGCACGATCGACCTCCCCCCGGTACCACCCCTTCGACAGACGACCTACCTGGTGGACAGGAGCGGGAGACCGATCACCGAGCTGCACGCGGCGGTGAACCGTACGATCATCCCGTTCAGGCGGATGCCCCTGCACCTTCGACAGGCCGTCGTGGCCGTCGAGGACAAGCGGTTCTACTCCCACGACGGCGTCGATCCCTTCGCCATCGCCCGGGCGACCTGGGCCGACCTGGAGGATGGGTCGTTCGACCAGGGCGGCTCCACGATCACGCAGCAGTACGTGAAGACGGTATTCACGGGCAGCGAGCCGTCGGTGGGGCGCAAGATCCACGAGGCGATCATGGCCATCAAGCTCGAGCACGAGCTCACCAAGGACCAGATCCTGGCCAAGTACCTGAACACGATCTACTTCGGGCACGGCGCCTACGGCGTGCAGGCCGCCGCTCGAACCTACTTCGGGCGAGACGCCGAGGATCTCACGCTGCTCCAGTCGGCCACGCTTGCCGGCACCATCGCCTGGCCGAGCAGGTACGACCCGATGGTCGATCGGGTGGCGGCGAAGGTGCGACGCAACTACGTCCTCCGCCAGATGGTGCAGGTCGGAGCGATCAGTGAAGCTCGGGCCACGCGCCTTTGGGGCGAACCCGTGAGGACGGTCGCTCCGGCGGTTCTGCGATCCCCCGCCGCGTACTTCGCCGATTACACGCGTCGGTTCCTCGAGAGCCGGTACGGGCCGGCACGCGTGTTCGGCGGAGGCCTGCGGGTACGGACGACTCTTGACCTGTCATGGCAGCGTGCCGCGCAGCGCGCGGTTCGGATATATCTGGGTGGGCGGAACGATCCGGCCGCAGCCGTCGTGGCCATCGACCCTCGAGATGGCGCCATTCGGGCCATGGTGGGCGGGCGGAACTTCCGGGTGGCCAAGTTCAACCTGGCGACCCAGGCCCATCGGCAAGCGGGTAGCGCGTTCAAGGTCTTCACCCTCGCCACCGCGCTCGAGGACGGTGTCTCGCCGTGGTCCATGTGGGATGGACCGCCGAGCATCTCGATCCCCGACCGTCGCTGCCATACGAACGGCTCGCCGTGGCAGGTCGCGAACTACGCGGACGAGGGAGCGGGCACCATGACGCTGGCGCAGGCCACCGTACACTCGGTGAACACGATCTTCGCGCAGGTCGTGACCCAGGTTGGACCGGAGAACGTGGCCCAGATGGCCCACCGCATGGGGATCCAATCCCCCCTGGAACCGTACTGCTCGATCACACTCGGCACGGAGGAGGTCACGCCACTCGAGATGACGGAGGCGTACGCGACGCTTGCCGCCCAGGGCGTCCGGCACGAACCAACGCCGGTGTCGGTCGTGCGGGGGCCCGATGGGAACGTGATCGATCGCCCGATCGATCCGGCGGGTCAGGCGGCTCTGTGGCCCAATCACGCTAACATGATCACCAGCATCCTCGAGGACGCGATCACGTCGGGCACCGGGTCCGCTGCCGCGATCGGACGGCCGGCGGCGGGCAAGACCGGCACCGCCCAGGACTACACCAATGCCTGGTTCTGCGGGTACGTCCCACAGCTCGCCGCATGCGTGTGGGTGGGGTATCCGCGAGGCAACATCTCCATGCGAGACGTCGGTGGATTCCCTGCCGTCTTTGGCGGGTCGATCCCCGCGCACATCTGGCACCGGTTCATGTCGGTGGCGACGGACGGCATGCCCGTGCAGCCCTTCCAGCCACCCTCGCTCGTGGAGTTCCCGACACCAACACCGTCGCCGACGCCATCACCGACACCGACGCCTTCCCCGACGCCGTCCCCGACACCGACGCCTTCCCGGACATCGTCACCATCGCCGGGCCTCACGCCGACGCCCTCGCCCTCGGCAACCACCCCACCAGAGCCGGATGCGTCCATCGCCGATGCAGCACTTCTCAGCCCCACGCCGACTCCGACTTCGGACGGGCCGGGCTGACGCCGGATGCCTTCGGGACCTTCATCCGAGCGGGGACGTGTGTCGTGGATGACGCGGAGGCGGAAAGGGGACGGCGCGGCGCGCCGCCCCCTTCCCGAGGAAGCCCCTCCCTACGGGTCGTCCCGACGGTCTCCCTCACTGAGGTTGTCCGCCGCGTCCCCCAGGTCCTCCTTGACCTTGTGGGCGGCGTCCTTCACGTTCCCCAGGGCCCGCTTTCCAGCGCCCTTGGCCTGATCCATCCGGCCCTCCCGCTCCATGTCCCGGTCGCCGGTGGCCTCTCCGGCCGTCTCCTTCACCTTGCCCTTGGCCTTGTCCCATGTTCCCGTGGCCCGGTCCTCGGTTCCCTTTCCCATCGCGGTTTCCTCCTTCGACGGCGTTGCCACGTTGATACCCGCTGAGGACGGGATTCGAACATCGGCGAGCCCCATCTGCCGCTGGGGTGAACCTCGACCTGGGCCAGACGTATCCTCCTGGTGGAACGAGGCCCGATCGCCGAGGAACGAGCGGCCCATGTCAAAGACCGACGATGCCAGGCAGGCACTCACCGGGGACCTCGCCGCGATCGTCGAATCGTCGCAGGACGCGATCTTCCGAAAGACCCTGGATGGCGTGATCGAGTCCTGGAACGCAGGCGCGCAGAGCATCTACGGGTACCGGCCCGAGGAGATCATCGGTCACCCGGTCTCGACGCTGGCGCCACCCGACCGCAAGGACGAGATCGCATACATCCTGGAACGGATCGCCCGCGGGGAGCGCGTCGAGCACTTCTCCACGAAGCGCGTGACCAAGGACGGAAGGACGATCGACGTCTCGTTGTCGATCTCCCCCGTCTATGACGATGGCGGCCGTGTCGTGGGCGCCGCCACGATCGCCCGCGACATCACCCAACAGCGACTGGCCGAGCGGGAGCTGCGCATCGCCCGTCAGCAGCTTGCCATCATCACCCGGGCCGGGGCCGACGGCATCACGATCCAGGACGCGTCAGGCCGGATCGTGTACGCGAACGACTCCGCCGCACGGATGTCGGGGTATCCGGACGCGCGATCCTTCATTTCTGCCCCCGCCGGGGAGGTCCTCGGCCAGTTCGACCTCCTGCACGAGGACGGCCGACCCTTCTCGCCGGAGGAGCTCCCGGCTCGCCGGATCCTGCGAGGAGAGGAGCACGCCGAGGCCCTCATCCGCGTGGTGGTACGGGGAACCGGAGAGGAACACTGGACCCTGGTGCGTGCGGCTCCCATGCACGATGACAATGGCACCGTCGACTACGTGGTGAACGTGCTTCACCACATCACGGAGCAGAAACGCGCCGAGCAACAGCTCAAGGTCCAGAACGCCCTGCTCGAGGCCCAGTCGGAGGCGTCTGAGGTCGGGATCGTGCTGATCTCACCCGAGGGTGAGATCGTTTCCGCCAACCGCCGGTTCGGAGAGCTCTGGAACATCCCCGAGGAGATCCTGAACACCCGGTCGAACGAGGCGGCCATGGAGGTCGTGAAGGGGCAAGTGGCGGACCCCGACACCTTCGTCGAACGCACACGGTATCTCTCGCACCACACGGACGAGGAGGTGCGGGATGAGATCGCCTTGAAGGATGGACGGGTCATCGAACGATACTCGAAGACGCTCGAGGATGAGACCGGCGCGATCTACGGGTTGATCGGGTACTTCCGGGACGTGACCGAGGATCGCAAGCGCGAGGAAGGACAACGCTTCCTGGCGCAGGCGACGAAAGAGCTCGTCTCGTCGCTGGACTATCAAGCCACCCTGTCACGGATCGCCCGGATGGCCGTGCCTCAGCTGGCCGATTGGTGTGCCGTGGACATCCTCGAGCCCGACGGGTCGCTGAAACTGCTGGCGATCGCCCACACGGAATCATCGAAGGTCGAATGGGCCAGGGAGTTCCGCCGCGCGTTCCCCATCGACATGACGGCGCCCACCGGCCTTCCTCGCGTGATCCGAACCGGGAAGTCGGAGCTGTACCCGTCGATCGACTCGGCACTCCTCGAGGCGAGCCTGGACGAGGAGCAGCTCGAGGTCATCCGAGAGCTGCAGCTGAGCTCGGTCATGCTCCTGCCGCTTCGAGCACGCGGGCGCACGCTCGGCACGATCTCCTTCGTCTTCGCCGAGTCGGGGAGGTCCTACGGTGAGGCCGACCTGGTGCTTGCAGAGGACCTCGCGTCCCGGGCCGCCCTGGCCCTGGACAACGCGAGGCTCTATCGGGAACGCGATGACATCGCGAGGACGCTCCAGGAAGGCCTGCTTCCCGGGCCGTTCCCCGAGGTCCCGGGGGTCGAGCTCGCCGCCAGGTATCAGGCGGCCGGCGAGGGGATAGACGTGGGCGGTGACTTCAACGACGCTTTCGACACCGAGGACGGTGCCTGGGCGTTGGTGGTGGGGGACGTGTGCGGCAAGGGACCCAAGGCGGCGGCGCTGATGGGCACGGCCCGTCACACGATCCGTGCGGCGGCGCTTCGCGAACACAGGCCCAGCGCGGTGCTCACGACGTTGAATACGGCGCTTCAGCAACAATCTCGGGAGCAGTGGTTCTGCACCGTGTGCTACGTCCGTCTCCGGCCTCAGCCCGGGGGCGCGCGACTGACCGTGTGCGCGGGGGGGCACCCGCTTCCCGCCATCCTCCGCGCCCACGGGTCCGTCGAGTTCGCAGGAACGCCCGGAACGCTGCTCGGCGTGTTCACGGACATCGAGCTGACGGATGCCACGGTGGATCTGGGGCCCGGAGACGCGCTCGTCCTCTTCACGGATGGCCTCACCGACGCCGAGCGGACGGGCAGGGAATTCGGTCAGAAATGGCTGACCGACGTGTTGGCCGGGAACGTGGGCCGATCCGTCGAGGAGATCGCCCGAAGCCTGGAGCGGGAGGTCCTCGGCGACCGGAACCAGGGACTGCCCGACGACCTGGCCATCCTCGTGGCCAGGGTCAACCCCTGACTGCATTCCACGATTGCCGATCCCTTCGCCTGGGTACGCATTGCATCTGAGCAGCCGGAAGGAGGGAGTCATGGAGCCAGTGATATGGGTCCTCGTCGGTGTGGTGGGTGTGTTGCTGCTGGTGTTCCTGTTCAGGAGCGCAAGGCGTCCCAGTGGTGCGGCTCCGCGCCGGGGCTGGGGTTGGCGGCGCCGGCCGTACCGGCCCTAGACCCGACCTCGGGTCGGGGATGTCGACGCGAACGCTCCGA
>JBOGVH010000096.1:0-9563 GCA_050695235.1 Actinomycetota bacterium | reverse complement strand
GCCGAGCAGCAGGGGGCCGTCGATGAGGCGGCCGGGACGGAGCCGGTGGAGGTCCCCGAAACCGCGGCGGTAGAAGCCGAGAGCAAGGGCTAGGCGTGGCCGAGCTGCGGCCGGACGCCGCCGAGCCGGCCGCGGCAGGTCCTCCAACGGTCGCCACGACCCCCCTTTCGAGGGACGAGTTCGTCCTGGGGCCCAGGGCGCCCGAGAAGCGACCACCGGCCCCGCCCAAACGAGCTCGGGGAAAGGACCGGGGCCTCCTGGCCTTCCTGCGCGAGCTCCCCGTCCTGATCCTCCTGGCCTTCGCCCTGGCCCTCGTCCTCAAGACCTTCGTGGTCCAGGCGTTCTACATCCCATCGGGCTCGATGGAGCCCACGCTCATGCCGGGCGACCGCGTGCTGGTGAACAAGGTCCTGTACCAGCCGCGCCGGGGCGACATCGTGGTGTTCGAGGACCCTTCCGGGCAGCAGCCGGACCGCGGGGTGGTCGGAGGGTTCCTGCATTGGCTGTCGGAGGGCCTGGGCTTCGCCCGGCCCCCGAACGAGGACTTCATCAAGCGGGTGATCGGACTCCCGGGGGAGACCGTCGAGCTTCGAGACGGCAACCTGTACGTGGACGGTGAGCGGGTTCCCCAGCCGTACCTGAAGGGCCTTCGGGACACCCGCCCGTACGGACCGAAGACGGTCCCGCCGGACACCGTGTTCGTCCTGGGAGACAACCGCCTTTACTCCAACGACTCGCGGTTCGGGTTGGGATTCGTCCCCATCGACAAGATCGTGGGCAAGGCGTTCGTCACCATCTGGCCTCCCTCCCGGATCGGGTGGCTGCACTAGGCCTCGACCTCGGGCGCTACGAGCGCCGGCTGCGCGAGCAGGGCTTCCGCGCCGTGGCCGGCGTAGACGAGGCGGGGCGGGGGGCCCTGGCTGGTCCCCTTGTCGCCGCGGCGGTGATCCTGCCCGAGGACTTCGACCTCGACGGCGTGAACGACTCGAAGGTCCTCACACCGCACCAGCGGGAGGAGGCCTACGATCGGATCGTGTCCGGGGCCCTGGCCTACGCGTGGTGCAAGGCCACCCCGTCGCGTATCGATCACCGGGGCCTGCACAAGTCCAACCTGTGGCTCCTCCGCCGGGCGGTGTGCACCCTCGCCCTGCGACCGGACTATGTGTTGATCGACGGGTTCCCCGTTCGCCGACTCCCCGCGACCAGCCTGGCCATCAAGAAGGGCGACGCCGTGACGGCCTGCGTCGCCGCGGCGTCGATCGTGGCCAAGGTGACGCGGGACCGGATGATGCAGCGCTACCACCGCCGGTATCGGAAGTACGGATTCGAGCACAACAAGGGCTACGGCACGCGCGAGCACTGGAACGCCCTGAACCGCCTGGGCCCAACGCCCATCCATCGCCTGTCCTTCAAGGGCGTGGGGGAGAACGGCACCGTGGACGTGGAGACCGTGGAGGACCCGTGAACGAGGAGGACGACATCGAGCGGTTCGAGGAGGAGCGCGAACTCGAGCTGTACCGGGAGTACCGCGACGTCGTACCGATGTTCACCTACGTCGTGGAGACCGAGCGCCGCTTCTACCTGGCAAACGTCGTCGACGTGCAGCAGCGGGACGACGGGTGGGTGGAAGTTCGCTTGTCCGACGCGTGGGTGTGGGACATCTTCCGCCCGGCGCGGTTCGTCTCCAACGTCCGGGTCATGACCCGCCGCGACGTGAACGTCGAGGAGCTCCGCCGTGACGAGGCCATGCCGGGGGATCCCACGATCGACGCGTGAGTGTCGGTGGGCCGAGATACGGTCGGCCAGCCGTGGAAACCATCGCAGCACACGCCTCGCGTGCATCGCTCGGCCGCGCCGGCGAGGACGCGGCCGCGGCCCTGTATCTGCGGCGGGGGTTCCGCATCGTCGCGCGGAACTGGCGGTGCCGACTCGGCGAGCTCGACCTCGTGGTCGAACGCGCGGGGCTGTTCGTGTTCTGTGAGGTCAAGGCCCGTCGTGGAAGCCGCTTCGGCGGCGGCTACGAGGCGGTGACGGGTCTGAAGCAGCGGAAGCTCCGGCAGCTGGCGGAGATCTTCACCTCCACGATCCATGGTCCAGCCGACAACGTGCGGTTCGACGTTGCCAGCGTTCACGTCGGCGCGGGAGGGGCGAGCGTCGAGTTGTTCGAGGACGCGTTCTGACTGTCAGTGCCGCGCGCTAGGGTCGCGAGGTGTACGGGCGCGTCATCGGGATCACCATCGTCGGGGTGCGAGGACACCCCGTAGCGGTCGAGGCGCACATCGGCCGAGGGCTTCCCTCGCTCACGTTGACCGGCCTGCCCGGCGCGCCCGCGCAGGACGCCCGGGATCGCATCCGGCCCGCGGTCGAGAGCTCGGGCTTGGAGTGGCCGCTCCGCAGGATCGTGGTGAACCTGTCCCCTGGGAACCTCCGGAAGGACGGGCCTGGACTGGACCTCCCCATCGCCATGGGCGTGCTTGCCGCATCGGGTCAGGTCCCAGGCGACCGGCTGTCCCGGCTCTCGTTCTTCGGGGAACTCTCCCTGAGGGGTGGCCTGGTGGCCACCCCGGGAGTCCTCTCGGTGGCCATCGCTGCGGCCCGCGCCGGCCTGGACGGTATCGTGGTCCCCGCGGCGAACGCCGGTGAGGCCGCGCTCGTGGAGGGAGTCAGGGTCGTCGGGGCCCGGGGCCTCACCGAGGTCGCCGGGTTCCTCCGCGGCACCTGGGATCCGCCGACTCCCCGCGCAAGCGCTGCGAACGAGGTAACGCGGCATGGGGTGGACTTCGCCGAGGTCCGAGGGCAGGCTCAGGCAAGGCGGGCGTTGGAAGTGGCGGCGGCCGGCGGCCACAACGTCCTGCTCGTCGGTTCGCCGGGCGCGGGCAAGACCATGCTGGCCAGACGTCTGGCCACCATCCTCCCCGCCCTGTCCCGAGAGGAGGCCCTGGAGGTTACGCAACTTCATTCCGTGGCCGGCATGCTGGACGAGGGTGGATTGGTTCGGTCGCGGCCATTCCGGTCGCCGCACCACTCCATCTCCCTGTCGGCGCTGCTGGGTGGTGGGAGTGGCTTCGTCAGGCCGGGCGAGGTCTCGCTCGCGCATCACGGGGTCCTGTTCCTCGACGAGCTGACGGAGTTCCGACGCGACGCGGTGGAGGCGCTCCGCCAGCCGCTCGAGGACGGCCGCGTCGTGGTGACGCGTGTCGCCGGGTCGGTCGAGTTCCCCGCTGGGTTCACCCTGGTCGCGGCGACCAACCCGTGCCCGTGCGGCTACGAGGGCGATCCCAAACGCCAGTGCCGGTGTCCTCCGCACCGCGTGGAGCTGTACCGTCAAAAGCTGTCGGGACCGCTCCTGGATCGCATCGATATCCGGCTCGCGGTGCCGCGGCTCTCCAAGCGGGAGCTGCTGGGTGAAACCGCCGGGGAGGCGTCGTCACCCATCCGGACTCGAGTCGAGGAGGCCAGGGCGCGTCAACGGCACCGGTATGCGGCGCTCGGCTTCCCGTGCAATGCCATGCTCCCTGGGCCGGTGGCCCGGAGGCAGGCCAGGATGTCCTCCGGCGGATACGACGTCCTGGCCGGCGCGGTGGATGCCCTGGGCCTCACCGGCCGGGGATTCGATCGGGCCATCAAGGTCGCGAGGACCGTTGCCGACCTCGCGGCGGCCGAGGAGATCGCCGCCGGACACATGGCGGAGGCGTTGACGTATCGGATGAGCCTGTCCGAGGGAAGCCTTGCCCGTGCGGGATGATGGTGCGGCCGACCGACGTGACCGGTCGACCATGCGCCGGAGGCGCTCGGGGAACCGCCCATCACGGTGGCCGCCCGGTTTCGTCGGCCGAGAGGCGGATCGAGCGGCGTTGCTGGTCCTGACGGCGCTGCGGGGCATCTCGCCGCTCAGGATGCTGGAGGTTGCGGACCGGGAACGGACCGCCGCCGCCACGCTGGAGGCGGTTCGATGGGGACGGGCCGGCAGCGAGGCGGACCGCCAGTTCGCATGGGGGCTCGACCCCCACGACATCGACCGGGCTCTTGACGCCTGTGGCGCGAGCCTCGTGCCGTTCGGAAGTGCCGAGTACCCGCCGCAACTCGAGAACCTGGAGGACCCGCCGGCTGCCCTCTTCGTCAAGGGCCGGCCCCTTCCACCGCGCGAGCGAACCGTGGCCATCGTGGGAGCCCGCAACTGCTCCGAGCTCGGCAGGGAACTGGCCACCGCCATCGGCCATGACCTCGCGACGTCGGGCGTGTGCGTCGTCAGCGGGGCGGCCCGTGGCATCGACGCCGCCGGCCACCAGGGCGCGCTCGATGCGGGCGGTCACACGGTCGCGGTGCTCGGGTGCGGGATCGACCAGGCCTATCCGAGGTGGAGCCGGCGCATGATCGAGCGGATCGCGGAGAGCGGTACGTTGGTCAGCGAGTATCCGCCGGGCGTCCCGCCAGAGCCGTACCATTTCCCGGCCCGCAACCGGATCGTGGCGGCAATGTGCACGGGCCTGGTGGTCGTGGAGGGTGCCGAGGGAAGCGGCTCGCTGATCTCCGCCGAACACGCGCTGGATCTGGGGCGGGACGTGTTCGCCGTTCCGGGGGCCATCACCAATCCGCTGGCTCACGTTCCCAACCTCCTCATCCGTGAAGGGGCGACCCTGATCCGAGGCGTCGACGACCTGATGCGGGACCTGAAGCTCGGCGATGGGCGGAGCGGTGCCCCGGTCCGGCTGGACCTGACCCTGGCGGAGCAGGCCGCCCTCGAGCTCGTGGTCGGACCCGTGCTGCCCGAGACCGTGGCGAGGGGGTTGGGCGTCTCGGTGCCCGAGGTGCTCCCGCTGCTCCTCGGCCTTGAGCTGAAGGGTCTGATCCGGAGCGTTGGCGGCCGGTTCGAACCTCGGCTGAAGGCGGCGACCTAGGACCCCGCGCCCTCGGCCCATCCGGGCGGGGGGGAAGAATCCACATCCCGTCCGACGGCCGTTGGGGGGACAGAAACTCCGTGACGTTCGTGGGAAGCTTGATTGCCCTTTCTCCCGTTGGTACAAGGGCACCCGACGACGACCAGGAAGGACGATGCAGGCGCGGGAGGACCTTCCCCATCCCGAGGCGAGGCTGATCGGCGAGTTCACCGATCACTTGGCACTCGAGCGGCATCTGTCCGAGCACACGGTGTCCGCCTACCGCCGGGACCTCGAGCAGCTGGCCGTGTTCCTGTCGCGCCAGCGGCGCTCGCTCGCCTCGGCAACGTACCCGCTCCTCCGGCGGTTCCTGGCGCAGCAGGTGACCCTGGGGTACGCACGTGCGTCGATCGCCCGGCGTGTGGGAGCCATCCACACCTTCTATCGGTGGGCCGCGGCGAGAGGGTTCGTGAACGCCGACCCGGCCGCCATGCTGGGCCGGCCGAAGGTGGCCAACCGGCTTCCCACGGTGCTCAGGCCCGCCGAGGCCGCCGGGCTCGTCGAGGCCCCGGAACCAGGTTCGCAGGACGAGATGGGCCGGGCCGTGGCGCTCCGGGACCGGGCGGTCCTCGAGCTCTTGTACGGGTCGGGCCTGCGGGTTGGGGAGGTCAGCGCACTCACGGTCGATCGGATCGACCTTGACCGTGGTCGGGTACGAGTGCTGGGGAAGGGCTCCAAGGAGCGCGACGTCCCGATGTCGGACTTCGCGGTGGAGGCCACCCGGGAGTATCTCCGCCGGGGTCGAGCGCCGCTCGCCGTCGACGGGTCGGCCGCGTTGTTCTTCAACCGCAAGGGCAGGCCGCTCGGCGTGCGCGACATCCGTGCCTTGGTGGAGCGGTACGGCTCCGGGAAATTGTCGGGACGGCGAGTCACCCCGCACGCCCTCCGGCACTCGTTCGCCACGCACCTCCTTGAAGGGGGAGCGGACATCCGAGCCGTCCAGGAGCTGCTCGGTCATTCGAGCGTGGCCACGACTCAGCGGTACACGCATGTGTCGCGCACCCGACTGTTCGCCGCGTACCAACGGAGCCACCCGAGGGCGTGATGGGGGCCAAGGCGAACGCGAACGGGAAGGCGCCGCTCCCCGCGAAGGGGAAGAAGCCCGCCAAGCCCGCACCGACGATGAAGTCGTCCGGATCGGCCAAGGCCGCACCGGCCATCAAGGTCGTCCCATCGCTCAAGCCGGCCGCAAAGGCGGCCGGGCGGTCGGTGGCCGTCCTCCCGGAGCCGGCCAGGCCACCGATGGACGAGCTCGCCGCCTTGTGGGCCGAGTTCAAGGGGACGGCATCGCCTCAGGCCCGCGAGCGCCTCATCCTGCATTACGCGCCGCTCGTGAAGTACGTGGCCAGCCGCGTGGCCACCGGCCTCCCGGCGAGCGTCGAGCAGGCCGATCTCGTCTCCTACGGGATGTTCGGGCTGATCGATGCGCTCGAGAAGTTCGAACCGGCCCGGGGGAACAAGTTCGAGACCTACGCCATCCCCCGGATCAAGGGGGCGATCATCGACGAGCTGCGGGCCATGGACTGGGTGCCGCGGTCCGTCCGGTTCAAGGCGCGTCAGATCGAGAAGGCGTACTCCGACCTCGAGTCGATCATGAAGCGAGCCCCCAGCGAGAAGGAGGTTGCGGCGCGCCTCGGCGTCACCCTCAAGGAGCTCCACGACGTGATCACGCAGATCTCGTTCGTGTCGGTCCTGGCGCTGGACGAGCTGCTGTCGGTGGGGAGCGACCGCGGGGAGCAGGTCTCGTTGCTGGACACGCTGGCCGACCGGGGGAGCGACGTCTCCATGGGCCTGGAGGGGCAGGAGACGCGGGGCCTGCTGGCCGCGGCCATCAACTCGCTCTCGGAACGAGAGAAGATCGTGGTCACGCTGTACTACTTCGAGGGTCTGACCTTGGCGGAGATCGGCGAGATCCTCGGCGTGACCGAGTCCCGGGTGTGCCAGATCCACACCAAAGCCGTGAACCAGCTCCGGCTGCAGTTCGTCGAGACCGAGTAGCGCCCGCTGGCCCCTCGGGATGTGATCACCCTCACAGCGATCCAGTCTGCGTGCGGCTAGCGTTCGGGGGGCTCGCTGGCCGTTCGAAGGGACGGACGGGCTCGAGGGACAAGAAGCCCGAGAGAAGAGGAACAGGAGGTCCGATGCCGCTTCGTCCGCGGCTCGTCATCCTCCCCCTGCTACTGCTGGCCTCGGTTGCCCCGTCCGTCGGGGCCGCCCCGTCCGGCGACTGGGCATGGCCGGTCGTGGGCCCGGTCATCCGAGGCTTCGACCCACCGTCCACGCCGTTCGGCGCCGGGCATCGCGGGATCGACATCGCGGCCCCCATCGGAACGCCGGTGGTCGCGCCGGCGCCGGGCGTCGTGGCCTTCGCCGGCGCCGTCGCCGGCCATCTGTTCGTCACGGTGGATCACGGCGGTGGGTTGTCATCGACGTACTCCTGGGTCTCCGCCATCCTGGTCCGCAAGGGTGACGCCGTGGCCCGAGGTTCGGCGGTGGCGCTCACCGGGACGGGCCATCCTGGTGTGGAACCGCCGCACCTGCACTTCGGCGTTCGGCGGGGTGGCGAGTACGTGGATCCGCTGGCGTTCCTCGCTCCCCCCAGCCTCGTCGGGCTGATCCGGTTGGCTCCCATCCTGGGATGAGCTGAACGGCGTCTCGTGTGGCCCGCCTAGAATGGGCGCCCGTTCGACGGAAGGTCGCCCACCTGTTCCCTGATCGGCTCCGTGCTCTGTCCAAGGTCGCATTGGCGGTCCTCCTGGCGTTCGTCCCGATGAGCATGTTGGCCGGCCTGGCCCTGGGACAGGCGGCCGAGCCCGGATCGGCGTTCGCCTGGCCGCAGTTCCAAGGGGGTCCCTCGCATCCGGGGACGGCTGATGGACCGCCACCGCCGTACCGGCAGTCCTGGGCCTTTCCCGTGGCACCGGTTGGGCAGCAGGGCGCGTCGGCTCCCGTCGTCGCCGCCGACGAGGCCATCGTGGTGGGACCCGCCGCCGTGTACGGGATCGATCTGTCCACCGGGCAGGGGCGGTGGACGCTTGAACGCGCCGAGGGTCCGTCGACCACGCCGGTGGTGGCGAGCGTAAAGGGAACCGCTGTCGTGCTGTTCACCGAGGGCTCCTCGAGCTCGGACACGAAGCTCCGGGCGGTGGAGCTGGCCGACCGAACGCCGGCCTGGACGTCGCCCTTCGCCCTCGGTGAGCAGAGCCACTCCGGTGTGACGGTGGCGGGTGGCACCGCGTTCGTGGGGGACGACGCCGGCCACCTCTTCGCCGTCGACCTGGCCACCGGCGAGGAGCGGTGGTCGGTCCTGCTGAACGACGGGGTGCAGGGACCGCTCACGGTGGCGGACGGCACGGTCTACACGGTTCCCCAGGGCCGGTTGGCGATCGGCGCCGCCGCCACACCCACCGTGACGCCGACGCCGTCCCCGTCCCCATCGGGACAGGTCATCGGGGAGGAGAACCGGCTGTCGCTGGTGGCGCTCTCCGCGTCCTCGGGCGAGCCCTCCTGGGTCGTCCCGCTCCCGGTGGGGACGTTCTTCACCTCGTTACCGGTCGCGGTGGGGGATTCGGTGTACGTGGCGGTCTCGGACGGCGCGTTCAACGGGGAGCTGCTCGCCGTGAACGCGGCGGACGGCGCGGTGCGATGGGTGCACCGTGGCGTCGGCCCGGTGTGGCAGACATCGTCGCCGACGGCGGCCGGCGGTGCCGTGTACGTGGCGGACGGCCGCGGCGGGGTGTGGAGGTTCGATCCCGCGGACGGGAGGCGCCTGTTCGACTTCCAGTTCAACGAGTTCATCCGGCGGAGCTCACCGGTGGTCGTGGGAGGGACGGCCCTCGTGGGTCTGGGCGACGGCCGCCTGGTGGCCGTGAACGCTTCGTCCGGGCACGAAGTCTGGGAGTCGAGGACCGGCCCCGGCCTCGTCGGGGGGATCGGGGTCGCCGGCGATCTCGTCCTCGCGGCCACGGGGGGGCTCCGTGGCGGGGTGGTGGCCTTCGAGCCGGATCCGCAGGGGGATCTGATCGACGTGACCTCGCCGAGCGTCGCCGACCCGCCCCGGTTGGTGGGGAACTTCGTCATCGCCCTGGTGGTGATGACCGTCCTCCTCGCCGTCCCTCTCGGCTACGTCTCGCGGCGGGCGAAGGCTCCCGAGTTCGGCGAGCCGGCAGGCCCCGGGGATGGGGACGAGGGCGCAAACGAGGACGGGACCGGATGACCGCGAAGAAGCGGAGCAAGGGGAAGAGCCAGCGGCCTCAGCAGGCCCGGACATCCGCGGCATCCGCGCGAGCAACCGTCGGGCGCGCGTCGGAGAGTCCGCCCCGGCCCGGGCTGCTCGGGGGCCTGTTCGGTCGCCGGTCCCCCGGCCCCTCGCCGCTCGGCAGGCTCGCCACCGCCCTGGGGAGGGGATTCCTGGTGGCCGGGGGATCGTGGCCGATCCTCCTTGTCTCCTTCGGGGCCCTGTTCGGGGAATGGGCGGTGCTCATCGCCATGGGAACCCGTACCACCCCTCGGTTCCTGGTGACGGCGATGGCCCTGCCGCCGGTCGGCAGCGCCATCGACTACCAGTCGGCCCAGGCCCTTGGAGGGACGGCGGGCATCGTCGTCGGCTTCGCGCTCCTCGTCCTC
>JBOGVH010000095.1:0-1894 GCA_050695235.1 Actinomycetota bacterium | reverse complement strand
GCGCCGATCGGGGCCCAGATCGACCCGAGCTCGGTGATGCCCCGGAAGACCCGATCGGCTCCCGGTCCGCGCCCCCGATTCGCCACCCGGAACAGCCCGAGGTCGACCCGCTTCCCGACCTCGGTCGACGCGAGGAGGCCGGTGGCCAGCGCTGCCCCGGCGAGCCCGGCGACGCGCACGGCCCGGTTCACCACGCGGCGGATGATATATGGGACGATCGCGCCGGCCGCCACGGGGAGGCAACCATGAGGAGGCAAGGGGACCGATCCGACGGGCAGGACGAACGGCCCGACGAGGGCGGCCGTCGGCGCGCGGTCAGTGTGGCCCAGGTGGTGGCCGTCATCGCCGTGATCCTGCTGATCATCTTCGCCATCGCCAACTCCCGGCGGGTGGACGTGAACTTCCTCTTCTTCACCGCTCGAGCGCGCGTCGTCACGGTGATCGTGCTCTCGGCCATCCTCGGTTTCGCCATCGGCTACTACGTGGGTCGGCCGGGCCGGGCCGACCGCAAGCTCCTGCGCGACCTCCGGCAGCGGAAGGACTAACCGGCCTCGACGTCCCGCTTCTGCGCCATCGTGCCGTGGCGCAGTTCGTATCCGGCGCCGCCCACTACCTGGAGGCTCCGGGCGACGAGCCGCCCGAACGCCCCGCCACGGAAGCGGTAGTCGACCTCGTGCTTCAGGAGGCTGCGCCCTTGCGGAAGCGGATCGACGATGGTGTCGACGGTGGCATCGACCGGACCGGACAGCCGGACCCTCGCGTGCGACGGGGGTGACCACTCGACGACTTCCGCCTTCACCCGGGCCCGCACGCGCATGAACCGGACGACCACGACGTACGTGACCCCGAGGGAAAGCCCGGCCTTGGGGACGGCCTCCACCGAATCGATGTGGCGGTTCCAGTGCGGGAGGTTCGCCGGATCCGAGACCACCGCCCACACCTCCTTCGGCGGGGCATCGACCTCCACCGAGGTCTGGACCACCGTCATCCGATCGTCACGCTCCCGCTGGACCAACCGCGCCACCACACGAGCCTCCCGGGACGGATCCTGACCAGCGCGGCGCCTTCTGGGTCCGTACCGGTTCGTCGAACCATCTCTTCGGCAGATCGGCCCCCGGCCCGGAGCCGGTCGAGCAGGAACACCTGGCCGATCCCCTGGGCCATGGCGCCGACCATCTCCCGGGCTCGCCACCACGAAGCCCGGTCCACGGCGAGGGCGACGGGAAACGTGGTCTCACTCGCGCCGGCGATCGCCATTGCGCTCTGGGGCATCGCCACATACAGGTCCGGCCCTTCCTCGGCCCACCGGGCCGGCAGCACGACCGAGCCCCGCGACCCGGCGATGCCGAGTGCTGCCGGACCGCTCCCGCCGAGGCCACTCTGGACGGCGGCCGGGAGAGCGCCGAACGCGTCGGTCCCGCCCCGCCGCGCCCGGAAGGTCTCGGCCGTGCGATGGGAGGCGTGCCACGCCCCCCACATCGCATGTACCTCGCCGGCGTCGAGCAGCGCGGCCCGCTCCGGGACGATCTCCACGAACACTCGCCCCGGAGGGGTCCACGCCAACGGGACGCGCCGTGCATCCACCGCATACCCGGCGAAGAACCTGGCGTTCTTGGCGGTGAACCTGACGGAGGCCGCGGTCACCGCGGGCATCCGAACGGCCGTCCGGATCCAGGTCGAAGGGTCGAGCACGTCATGCGCCGCGGCCCGGCCGGTGAACGTGACCGCCCGCGCCCCGTCCTGCACCAACCCCGCCACCCTCGGATCCGCCCGCCACGCCCGGGCTTTGACCGATCCGCGGGAGGTGGTCAGCCACACCCTGCCGTCGGACAACGCGAACACGAGCGGCGTGAGGTGAGGCCCTCGCCTGGTCTCCGCGGCGATGGAGCAGAAC
>JBOGVH010000094.1:0-2393 GCA_050695235.1 Actinomycetota bacterium | reverse complement strand
GGTTCGGATGGGGGCAGCTGGGGTCCACGCAGACCGGCAACCCGTTCCTGCTTCGCCTGGCCTCGGTGACGGGGGTGTGGGGCGTCTCCTTCACGGTGGTCCTGGTGGCCGGGCTGCTGATGCTCGCCGTGGAACGCGCTCGGAGCAGACCGCCCGCGGCCGCGGTCCTGGCGGGGATCGCACTCGTCCTGAGCCTTTCCCCCGGGCTCATCCCCATCCCTCGCCCCGACGGGCAAACCCTGGACGTGGCGGCGGTCCAGGTGGACGTACGCCGGGCCCGGGGTCTCCCGCCTGTCCAGGAGGACCGGCGAGTGGCGGAGATGAACGTGGCCTTGCACCGCCAGCTCGCCGCCGATCCGCCGGACCTCGCGGTGTGGGGCGAGAGCGCGCTCGACCCGGGGGCCAGCGCAGCCGACATCCGTACCCAGGTGACCGGGGCGATCCGGGTGGTGGGCGCTCCGACGCTGGCCGGGGCGGTGGCGAAGGGGCCCGATGGAGCCTTCCACAACGAGGGTCTGCTGTTCGGCCGGGACGGCCGCCTCATCGCGGAGTACCGCAAGGTGCATCTCGTCCCGTTCGGTGAGTACGTGCCGTTCCGCGACAAACTCTCGTGGATCTCTGCGCTGCAACAGATCCCATACGATGTGACGCCGGGGGAGCGGATCCACCCGCTGAGATTCGACGGCATCACGTTCGGGGACGTGATCTGTTTCGAGAACAGCTTCCCCTCGATCGACCGCACCCTCATCGCCCAGGGTGCCGGGTTCCTGGTCGTTCAGACCAACAACGCGTCCTACGGGTTCACCGCCGCGTCGCGGCAGCACCTGCTGATGAGCCAGCTGCGAGCGGTGGAGAACGGCCGGTGGGTGGTGCACGCGGCCGTGTCGGGGATCAGCGCGTTCATCGACCCCGACGGCCGGGTGGTGGCCGAGATGGGACTGTTCGAGCCGGCGATCCTTCGCCACCGGATCCAGGTGTCGACCGGGCGCACCCTGTACACGCGGTTCGGCGACTGGGTGCCCTGGGCGTCGCTCGTGCTGTCGGCCGGGCTCCTGCTCGCGCGGCGACGCAGGAGGCGACCGGCTCGTCCGGTCGAGCCGCTCCCGGAACGGCCGAGGACGCTGGTGATCCTCCCCACGTACGACGAGCGCGCGACGATCGAAGCGGTGATCATGGGTCTGCTGGCCCTCCCGGACGCCGTGGACGTGCTCGTCGTGGACGATTCGTCTCCCGACGGCACGGCCGAAGTGGTCCGGGCCATGGCGGCGGGGGAGCCCCGCGTGCGCCTGGTGGAGCGCCCGGCCAAGGCGGGGCTGGCCGGGGCGTACCGGGAAGGGTTCGCCAGGGCCCTGGATGAGGGATTCGACCTGGTCGTGGAGATGGATGCCGACCTGTCCCACGACCCCGCGGAGCTTCCGAGCTTGCTGTCCGCGGCCCACGGGTTCCACCTCGTCGTGGGAAGCCGGTACATCCCCGGGGGCTCCGTCACCAACTGGAGCCGGACCCGCCTCGCGCTCTCCCGGGCCGGGAATGCCTACGCCCGGCGGTGGCTGGGGCTCCCCGTGCACGACGCCACCAGCGGTTTCCGGGTCTTCCGCAGGGACCTCCTGGCCCACCTTGCCGCCGATCCCATCCGCTCCGAGGGGTACGGGTTCCAGATCGAGCTCGTCCTGCGGGCCTCGGAGGCGGGCTACGCGCTCGGCGAGGTCCCCATCACGTTCCGCGAACGCCAGCACGGCCGGTCCAAGATCTCCCGGCGGATCGTCTTCGAAGCCCTGTGGCTGGTGACCGTGTGGGGAGCTCGGATGCGCCTCGGAGCGACTCCGCTCCCGTCTCCGTAAGCGCCTGAACCTCCCTGAACGCCCATAACGTACATTATGGAAACTAGCCGGGATCTCCTGCGCCTTGGTAGCTCGTTCGGTTCCCCGCTTTCCCCGCTCTTGTCCGTCGACGTGGACCACGCCGACCCTGAACAGGCCGTTTGCCCTGGCCTCGTAGGGCGAATGGCCTAGCGATTCAACTGACCTTCGGCTGATGGCGTAGCCCGAGTCCCCGCCTAGCATCGGAACCAGGTGACATACGTGTCCCCGTTTCGGCCTACAGATCACGCCGATCAAGCGTCGAGGTGGGGAGGTCCGGGCTTCGATCGACCTTTGGAGGTGATCGTGTGGAAGGCCCGGCCCTCATAGCGCTTGCACAGCCCGAACGGCAGTGAAGCTGTTGGCTTTCGCCGTCCGGCAACGTTCGACAAGGGCCCTAATTCCGTTGGCCTAGGTCGGAAGGTCAAGGTCCTTCGGATTAGGTCCTTCGACGGATGAGGGGTGGGTGAATGGACATGGATAGGCAACCGGCGGAGAGCCGGCTCAGACGACGTAGGGCGATCTCCCGAAGAG
>JBOGVH010000093.1:0-1936 GCA_050695235.1 Actinomycetota bacterium | reverse complement strand
GACCGCGGCTTCCCCATCCAGGATCCCGTGTGGGTCCGGCTCCATGGGAAGGCCGTGCCGACCGAGCTCCTGCCGGACGGCTACGATCCGGACTCCGCCGAATGGCGCGGTCGCACACCCAGGCTTCGCACGACGATCGGTCGGGTTCTCTTCAACGCGGCGTTCCCGGACGACTTCGAGTACCGGAACGATGCGGTGCTGAAGGGCGACGTCGGCCGTCTGGTCGACGAGGCCGTGCATCGCTACGACCGAGCCACGGTGGAGGAGATCCTCGACAACCTGAAGAACCTGGGGTTCCACTACGCCACCCGAGCGGGCGTCACGCTCGGGGTGGAGGACGTGACCACCCCGCCCGACAAGGCGAAGATCCTGGACCTCTACGAGGGTCGAGCCCGGAAGATCGAGCAGCAGTACACCCGGGGCATCATCACCGACGACGAGCGCAGGCAGGAGCTCATCGAGATCTGGACGGAGGCCACCGACAAGGTGCGGGATGCCATGGAGGCTCAGTTCTCCCGGACCAATCCGATCTACATGATGGCCAACTCCGGGGCTCGTGGGAACATCATGCAGATCCGCCAGATCGCCGGGATGCGCGGCCTGGTGGCCAATCCCAAGGGCGAGATCATCCCCCGGCCTATCAAGTCCAACTTCCGGGAAGGGCTGTCGGTCCTGGAGTACTTCATCTCCACCCACGGGGCGAGGAAGGGCCTGGCCGACACCGCGCTCCGCACGGCTGACTCGGGGTACCTCACCCGGCGCCTGGTGGACGTGGCACAGGAGCTGATCGTTCGGGAGGACGACTGCGGCACCGACCGGAGCGTGCCGGTTCAGGTGACGATCGAGACGCCGCACGGGACGCGGGAGCGGAACGCCCACCTGGACACGTCGCTGTTCGGGCGAGCCCTGGCGGAGGACGTGAAGGGCCCGGACCGCAAGAAGATCGCGTCGAAGGGTCAGGAGCTCGACGATGCGCTGGTCGAGAGGCTCGCGGACTCAGGCGTGGACGTCGTGCACGTCCGTTCGGCCACAGGTTGCGAGGCCGAGTACGGCGTGTGCCAGATGTGCTACGGCTGGAGCCTGGCCTCGGGGCGGCTGGTCGACATCGGCGAGTCGGTGGGGATCGTGGCAGCGCAGTCGATCGGCGAGCCGGGCACCCAGCTGACGATGCGGACGTTCCACACCGGCGGCGTGGCCGGCGAGGACATCACCCACGGGCTTCCCCGCGTGGTCGAACTGTTCGAGGCCAGGCGACCAAAGGGTGAGGCCCTAATCACCGAGCTCCCCGGAACGGTGACCATCGAGGACGACGAGGAGAAGAAGGAGCGTCGGATCACCGTCACCTCCGACGACGGCGAGCAGGTCCAGTACAAGGTGTCGTTCCGAGCCCGCCTGACGGTGGGTGACGGGGACAAGGTCGAGGTGGGCCAGCAGCTCACGGAGGGGTCGGTGAACCCCCACGAGAAACTCCGGATCGAGGGCGTTCAGGCGCTCCAGCGGCACCTGGTGGAGGAGGTCCAGCAGGTGTACCGGAGCCAGGGCGTGACCATCCACGACAAGCACATCGAGCTCATCGTGCGGCAGATGCTCCGCAAGGTGCAGGTCATCGAACCCGGCGACACCGAGTTCCTTCCCGGCGATCTGGTGGACCGCCGGCGGTTCGAGGCGGCCAACCGGGACGCGGTGGAGAACGGGAACACCCCTGCGTCCGCCCGGCCGCAGCTCCTGGGGATCACCAAGGCATCGCTGGCCACCGATTCGTGGCTGTCGGCGGCGTCGTTCCAGGAGACCACCCGGGTGCTGACCGAGGCCGCCATCGCCGGGAAGTCGGACCAGTTGCTGGGGCTGAAGGAGAACGTGCTCATCGGCAAGCTGATCCCGGCGGGCACGGGCATGGGGCGGTACCGGAACGTGCAGGTCCGGATCAAGCCGGAGG
>JBOGVH010000092.1:0-2562 GCA_050695235.1 Actinomycetota bacterium | reverse complement strand
TCCCGGCGTGGATGGACCTGTCCACCGACGGGCCGCTCGCCTGCACGATCGCCGACCTGCGGTTGTTGCTCGACGTGATGCGGGGCCCGGTGGCCGGAGACCCCACCGCGATCCCGTCGTGGGAGCCGGGGGACGGCCGGGTGGCGCGCGTGATCGCGTCGCCCCGCACCTGGGACCTGGGCCCGCTGCCGGCTGCGGTGGAGGAACGGTACCGTGCGGCGCTGGCCAGCATCGAACGCGACCTCCGGCTCCCGGTCGAGGAGGTGGGCCCCGCGACGATCTTCACGTTCGGCGGCGACCCAGGCGAGGACTGGTTCGTCACGGTAGCCGTCGAGCGATTGCACGTGCTGGGCCGCGAGCTCGTACAGGCCAACCTGGAGGAGCTCAGTCCCTCGTTCCGGTCCGACATGGAATACGCGCTCGGCATCACGCTCGACCGCTACATGGAGGCCCGGCTGAACCGGTTCGAGTACGCGCGACGGATGGACGAGCTGCTCGGCGAGGACGCCATGTTCGTCTGCCCGACCCTCGGGTACGAGGGGTGGCTGGCCGACGGTACGTTGCCCGGCACCGACCGGCCCGCGGGTGGCGAGGGCTACAACACCGGCGAGGCCAACCTCACCGGCCACCCCGCACTGTCCGTGCCAGCCGGTCTGTCGCCAAACGGCATCCCGTTCGGGCTCCAGATCACCGGCCCCCGGTTCCGCGACGACCTGGTCCTCGACGTCGGCGCGGCCTGGGAGGCGGCGCATCCTTGGCCTGCTACGGCACCGGGTTACGAGCCCTTCGCGATCGCCGCCTTGTAGCTTCAGGATGGCGCCATCGTGACGGGCCGGAACGTGGAGAGGGACCTCGCCTCATCCGAGCCGGACGTCGATCACGACGAGTTCGGCGTCTCGGTCGTCGGCGGTCGTCCCCGGGCCGATGACGAACGTCTGCGGCACGTCCGCACCGTCTTTGGGGCGGAGCTCCACCTGGGCCTCGAACGTCCCGGGCGTGGTCTCGACGACGTCTCCGGGCTTCCAATTCGAGAACCCCCTCTCGCCGAGCGGCGCGCACCCGCCGACGCCTTCACCACATCGGTCGATCACGTCCTGCGTGGCGAGCGTCGGCAGGTATGGGTCGAGTCCGTGGCTCCAAGCGACGAGGAACCGCGCGACCAGGTACTCCGCGTCTTCGGCGGTCGCGCGCGGCGGAAGCTCCGGGGAGGCAGGCGGACGCCAGATCCAGAGGTGAACCGGCGCCTCGGGGGAGCCGATGTGGAGATTGTTGTCCACCCTGATGTTGTCCACCTGCTCGACGACGGCCACCGTCCCGGCCGCGATGGCGCGCCCCTGCGAGCCGAGGTACGTCTCGTCGATCTCGAGCTGGCGGGCCGGCGGGCCCCTGTCTACGTTCGTCCATCCGAGGCTCGGGTACCGGGCGTCCGGGATCCCGCAGTTCCAAGCAAATACGGCTCCCTCGATCGAGACGCCGTGGACGTAGCACTCCCCGTGATCGAGGGGGAGCTGCCCGAGCCCCTGCCAGCGATCCTCCTCCGGTAGGTACTGGGCTGAAATCGGCGCCGTAGTCCCAGGCGATCACCCGACCGTCGGACCACACCGCCTCGGAGGCCTGGGGGGAGAGCGGCGGGTCCGGCAGCCGTCGCCATGTGTCCGTGGCCGGCCGGTACGCGAGCGCGATCGCGGTGCCCGTCTCCGCGATGTTCCGATCGTTGAGCTCGGACCCGACGACGATGACTTCCTCGCCGGTCCAGACGGCGTTCGCGAGGTTGACCCCGATCGGGGCGTCGGCCATCCCCCGCCAGGTGCCGGTTACTGGATCAAGGGCGGCGCCCTCGACCGTCGTCGGAGCATCGCGGTCGCCGCCGCCGAACACGATCAGCTCCCTCTCGGTCCACGCCCAGGTCCCACAGCACGTGGGCTTGTGGGGGGAGTCATCGAGCCGGCGCCACTCTCCGCGAGACGGATCGAACGCGAGCGTCGCCGACGTCTCCCCGTTGGCGGTCTCGACGCCCCAGACGACGACTTCGGAGCCCGTCCAAACAGTCTTCGCGCCTCCCCCCTCATCACGACTGGCGTTCGGACCGCCCCCCGCGATCGGCGCGGCGGGCAACGGCCGCCACCTGCTCGTCGCGGGATCGAAGGCGAATCCATCCGCCTTCGCCTGTTCGATGTCGGAACCGCGCGGCCAGCCACCCCAGTACACGAGCTCCTCTCCGGTCCAAACCAGGGCTGCGTTGTCCCTGGCCTCCGGCGGGAGCGGGAGCTCGGTCCATCCCTCCGGCGCCCACGACCACGGATCGGGTGTCGTGGCCGGCTCCTGGCGGCGGACGCGCTCGAAGACTTCCCACGCGAATCCCGCTGCGGCGGCGAAGACGGTCACGGCGACTACGACAGCCGCGACGCGCTTCCGGGGCGAAGTGCCAGCCGGGATCGGGCGTGGGGCCGGCTCGGCCATCCGGCGCTGGATCTCCGGTCGGAGGTCGGTTGGGTCCATGTTCTCGAGAGCTCTGAAGCTTCGCTCGACGTTCGTCCTCATCCCTCCCCCTCCTCCTCCAAG
>JBOGVH010000091.1:0-7397 GCA_050695235.1 Actinomycetota bacterium | reverse complement strand
GAGCCCTGTCGAAGGAGTCGGTCTAGGCCGCTCGCCGGTGGCCGTCCCTGCCGTCCTGCCGTTCGTTCGGAGGCACCAGACGTGAGCGACGTGCCCGCTGAGGTTCGACGACTTGCGGCCGAGCGCGAGGAGCGGCGGAGCGCCAAGGACTTCGCCGCCGCCGACGCACTCCGCGCCCGCATCGCGGATCTGGGGTTCAGCATCGTCGATTCCCCGGAGGGGCCCCGCATGGAGCCGATCGGTGGGCCGGCGGGTGACGCCGGGGAAGCTCCCGCCAGGGTGCTGCCCGAGGACGTGCCGTCGGCCCTAGAACAACCAGCCACCTTCGATGCCACCGTCCACTCGTTGGTCGAGGGATGGCCGGAGGACGTCGGACGAGCCCTCGAGGGGTTCCGGTCCCACCAGGGCGGCCGAAGCGTCCAGCACGTGGTGGCGGACGTCACGGGCCACGATCCGTCCTCCTTCGGTGAGGGGGTTGAGGTGATCCCCCTCGTCGAGGGGACGGGCTGGGGAGCGGCCCTCAATGCCGGTCTGAAGCGGTCCCTGGGTCGGATCGTGTTGGTGGTGGATGGCTCGATCGAGCCCGTCGGTGATGTCTTCGGGCCGATCGAGGAGGCCATGGCCGACCCGGCGGTGGGCGTCGTCGGTCCGTTCGGCGTCGTCACGACCAACTTGCAGGACTTCGAGGCCTCGGACGGCCCGGAGGTTGATGCGATCGAAGGCTATCTCATGGCGATGCGGCGAGAGGTCCTGCTCGATGTGGGGCTGTTCGACGAGAAGTTCAAGTGGTACCGGACGGCCGACATCGAGTACTCGTTCCGGTTGAAGGCGGCCGGTCTGAAAGCGATGGTCGTGACGGTGCCGGTGATCCGACACGAGCATCGGATGTGGTTCAACACCCCGCCGGAGGAACGGGCGAGGTGGTCGAAGCGAAACTACCACCGGTTCCTGGACAGGTTCCGAGGACGGTTCGACCTGCTGGTCCGGGGAGAGCCGCCCCGCTCCTAGCCGTCGATCGCGGCCGGCGGCGGCGGGGGGATGGGCTGGGTCTGGCGTTGTCCGATGATGTCCGGCCCCGACGAGGTTCGCTGGCCGTTGCCACTCTCCGCCATGAGCGCCCGGGCCTCCTCGGCCGTGGGGATGGGCTTGGTCCCCTGCACGTACTCGGTGAGGTCGGATCCCTCGATCACCTCGATCACCATCAGCAGGTCGGCGAGCCGGTCCAACAGGTCGCGTTGCGCCTCGAGCACCCGATTCGCCCGCTCATGGGCCTCGGCGACCAGGCGCTTCACCTCGTCGTCGACGACGGACGCGAGCTCGGGCGAGAGCTCCTGCGCAGCCCCCGGGAACAGCAGGCGGCCCTCCGGGCTTCGGAACCCGTCGTTGCCGAAGGACACCGGCCCCACGCGGTCGCTCATGCCGTACTCGGTCACCATGGCCCGGGCGATCTCGGTGGCCCGTTGGAGGTCGTTCTGGGCGCCGGTCGAGACCTGCTTGAAGCAGATCTCCTCGGCGGTCCGCCCGCCCAGCAGGATCGCCAACCGGTCCTTCAACTCGGGCTCGGTGAGCAGGTACCGATCCTCCAGCGGCCGCTGCATGGTCATGCCGAGTGCGGCCGCGCCCCGGGGGATGATCGACACCCGGTGCACCGGGTCGGCGGTCGGCATCTCCAGGGCGAGAAGTGCGTGGCCCATCTCGTGTGTGGCCACGATCTCGCGCTCCCGCTCCGACATGATCCGGCTCTTGCGTTCCAGCCCGGCCGTGACCCGGTCGATGGCTTCCTCGAGCTCCTTCATCGTCACGGTGTTCTTCTCCCGCCGGGCGGCCAGGAGCGCAGCCTCGTTGATCACGTTGGCCAGGTCGGCGCCGGTGAACCCGGGTGTGCGAGACGCCAGCACCCGAAGGTCCATGTTGGGGTCCAGGGCCACGCCCCGTGCGTGCACGCGCAGGATCGCCTCCCGGCCCCGCAGGTCCGGCCGATCCACGACCACCTGGCGGTCGAACCGGCCCGGCCGCGTGAGCGCGGGATCCAGGACGTCGGGCCGGTTCGTGGCGGCCATGATGATCACGCCCTTGGACGAGTCGAACCCGTCCATCTCGACGAGCAGTTGGTTCAGCGTCTGCTCCCGCTCGTCGTGCGCGCCGAACCCGGCTCCCAGCGCCCCGCCCCTGCCCTTGCCGATCGTGTCGAGCTCGTCGATGAACACCAGCGCCGGCGCACGCTCCTTGGCCTGATTGAACAGCTCTCGGACCCGGGCAGCGCCCAGGCCAACGAACATCTCGACGAACTCCGAACCGGACATGAAGAAGAACGGGACATTTGCCTCACCCGCGACCGCCCGGGCCAGCAACGTCTTGCCGCATCCGGGTGGCCCGAGCAGCAGTACGCCCTTGGGGATGCGCCCTCCCAGACGCTGGTACTTCTTGGGAGTCTTCAGGAAGTCCACGATCTCGCGGAGCTCCTCCACGGCCTCATCCAGCCCGGCCACGTCCGAGAAGTTCGTCTTCATCTCCTTGCGGTCGTAGATCCGGACCTTGTTGCGACCCAGGTTCAGGGCCGCTGAGCTCTGGGCGCCGCTCATCCTTCGGATCAGGAAGAACCAGAGCAGGCCGAACACCAGCAGGGGCAGGATCCAACCGACGAGGAAGTTCTGAAGGGGGCTCGGCGTTACGCCGGTGTACGGAACTCCCTTCTCGTCCAGCTGCTCGGTGAGCTGCGTCGTGCCCTGAAGGATCGGCGGGATGTCGGCGGTGAACGCGACGTTCCGGCCCTCCTCCTCGAACGTCCCGGTCACCGTGGTCGCCGAGATCTCCACCGTGCCCTCGATCTGGCCGGCGCTCACCTTCTCCAGGAAGTCCGAGTAGTCGAGCTTGGTCGGTCGGGGCGCGGTGAAGGACCTGAACAGCACCAGGACCACCAGGAAGCCGATGACCCACACCCACGGCGAGGTGCGCAGGCGCCGCGGCTCTCCCGAACCGCCGCCCAGATCGAACCCGGACCACCGATTGCGCCGGTCGTTCCCGTTCGCCATGGCAGCCATCTTGTCACCCGATGGGCTGTGTGACAGCCACTGGCGGTGCTCTCCATCGCGATGGGTCCGGACGGTCGTTCAGGGTCGCGAGGCGGTCGATGCGGGATACTTGGGCGCATGGCGCGTAGCCAGGCGGCGCCGCCCGATGACCCGGCGCTCAGGGAGCGGTTCGAGCGAGAGGTGCTCCCCCTCCTTCCGAACCTGTACTCGGCCGCGCTCCGCATGACCCGCAACCCGGCCGACGCGGAGGACCTGGTCCAGGAGACGTACCTGCGGGCATACCGGGGGTTCTCGGGGTTCGAGGAGGGGACCAACCTGCGGGCCTGGATGTACCGGATCCTCACGAACACGTTCATCAACTCCTACCGGAAGAAGCAGCGGGAACCGGTGACCGTGCAGGAGGACGACCTGGACGAGTGGTACCTGTTCGACAAGCTGGGGGAAAGCGGGGTGGAGCCCTCGGCCGAGGCGGAGGTCATCCGCAGCATGCCCGACGAGGACGTCCAGAAGGCCCTCGAGGCCCTGCCGGAGGGGTTCCGACTCGCCGTGCTGCTCGCCGACGTCGAAGGGTTCTCCTACAGGGAGATCGCTGAGATCCTGGGCATCCCCATCGGGACCGTGATGTCCCGGCTGCACCGGGGAAGAAGGGCGCTGGAGAAGGCGTTGTGGGAAAGGGTACGGGAGAGAGGCCTTGTGTCCGATTGACTGCCGCCACGTCCTGACGCAGATCGAGCTCTATCTCGACGGGGAGCTCGACGTGTCTCTGCACGCCGAGGTCCACGATCACCTCGGCACGTGTGGGGACTGCGCCGACCGCTCGGAGTTCCAACGCCGGCTGAAGGACATGCTGCGGGCCAAGTGCGGGTGCGACGAGGTTCCGCCGGCCCTGCTCAAGAGGGTCCACGCCATCCTGCGCGAGACCCCTCCGACCTCCCGGTAGGCGTTCGGCGCCCGGTCAACCGCATGTGTCCCGGTCAACCGCCTGTTCCGCTCGGGCTGCCGAGATCGTCCGAACCCCCTCGGTCCCGGTGTCGAATGCCCGGGCGAAGGAGCGCTCCCGTGACCAAGGGAACCCGACCCGGGCATCTGCCACCCGCCTCCCGGACGGAGGACGAGGGCCGCGTGTGCTCCCATCCCAGGTGCCATACGAAGCTCTCCATCTACAACCTGTCGGATCGGTGCTGGCAGCACGCTGAGATCGTGTTCCCGAACTACCGAGGGAAGCGGCTGATCGATCCCAAGAGCTGACGGGCCCGCGCTCCCCCCTCCCGATGCGCGGGATCCGTGAAGAACGACCCCCGAAAGGGGTCGTTCTTCGTTTTGCGGCGGGGAGGCTAGGATTCGCGGTTGGCGATCCCATGTCACGACCGTGGGAGGGAGCATCGAGTGGCGGACGAGCTCGGGACGATCCTCGGAGTGTGGGCCCATCCGGACGACGAGACGTACCTCACGGCCGGGCTGATGGTCAGGGCGGTCCGGAACGGCTCCCGCGTCGTGTGCGTCACGGCGACCCGGGGTGAGGGTGGATCGCTGGACGAGGAGAAGTGGCCGTCACCCACCATGGGCGAGGTACGGGAGAAGGAGCTGCTCCGATCGCTCGCCGTGCTCGGGGTGACCGAGCACCGGTGGCTCGATCTGCCCGACGTCGATATGGACACCCCGCTCCCCGAGGCGGGGGCTCGCACCGTCCGCGCCATCATGGAGGAGGTGAAGCCCGATACGGTGCTGACCTTCGGCCCCGACGGCATGACCGATCATGAAGGACACAAATCCGTGTCCCGGTGGGCCACCGAAGGGTTCCACCAGGTCGCCAAGCCAGGAGCGAAGATCTTCTACGCGACGACGACCCCCGACTGGGCGGAGCGATGGGTCCCGGTGTACAACCGGTTCAACGTGTTCCGGCCGGGCAGGCCGCCGGTGACGCCTCGGGATGAGCTCGGCATCGAGTACGACCTCCCACCGGACATCCTCGAATTGAAGCTTCGGGCCATCCAGGAGCACGTGAGTCAGGTCGAGGGGATGGTGCAGGCCTTCGGCGAGGACATCTTCCGCGAGGCCATGCGGGGCGAGTACTTCCGATTGCCGGCGGTGAAGGCATGACGCTCGCGTTCGGGCTGCTGGGGTCGGGCGAGTTCGAGCTGTGGCAGGGTGAGGTTGACCGGTGGCTGATGAAGCGATCGGCCAACCCCGGCGGCCCCGTGTTGATCCTGCCGACGGCGGCGGCCCACGAGGGCGATGAGATGTTCGACCACTGGGCGAACAAGGGCTTGGATCACTACCGGTCAGCGGGGATCCCGGCCGAGGTGGTTCCGCTGAGGACGAGGGAGGACGCGGCCCGGCCGGAGCTCTTGGGAAGGCTGGAGGGCGCCTCGGCCGTCTTCTTCTCCGGCGGGAACCCCAAGGTGCTCGCGGCCAAGCTGTCGAAGACGCCCTTCCTGGCGGAGTTGCTCCGGGTGATGAAGGCGGGCGTCCCCTACGCGGGGTGCAGTGCCGGGGTGGCCTGTCTGGGCCCGACGGCGCCCGACAGCGACGCGATGGAGATCGACGAGAGCGTGATGGAGCATCCCGGGCTCGACCTGTTCAGCGACACGAGCTTCGGTCCCCACTGGGACGAACTCGACACCTTCGTCCCCGGGCTGACCGACCTGATCGTGAGGTGGACCCCACCGGGCTGGCTGCTGTTCGGGATCGACACGAACACCGCGGCCGCGGGCGACGGAGAGCGGTGGACCGTGATGGGATCGGGGAAGGTCCACCTGTATTCGGCGGGCGAGTGGGAACACTACGGTGCCGGCGAGTCGTTCTCCCGGTCCCTCCCGCTCGGGAGCGCCTGGGTGTAGCGCGGATCACCGACGGATGGGGGGCGAGGAGGAGGTGCCATGGCACCGGGTGCCGTGAGCGGGACGCCGAGGAGGTCGAAGCTGACGCGGGACACCCCCATCGAGGAGCGCGCACCCGAGATCATCCGCATCCTGTCGGAGACGTATCCCGATGCCAAGGTCGCGCTCCACTTCTCCACGCCGCTCGAGATGCTCGTCGCCACGATCCTGTCGGCGCAGTGCACGGACGAGCGCGTGAACCAGGTCACGCCGTCGCTGTTCCAGAAGTACCGGACCTGTGAGGACTATCTGAGAGTGCCCCAAGCGGAGCTGGCGGCCGACATCAAGCCCACCGGATTCTTCAACCAGAAGACCAGGGCCATCCGTGGGGCCTGCCAGCGGATGGTCGAGGTCTACGGGGGGCAGGTCCCCGATACCATGGACGACCTCCTGACGTTGCCCGGCGTGGCTCGAAAAACGGCGAACATCGTGCTGGGCAACGCCTTCGGGAAGGTCGAGGGTATCGCCGTCGACACCCACGTGCGTCGGCTGGCCCAGCGCCTGGGCTTCACTACGGAGAAGGACCCGGACAAGATCGAGCGGGATCTGATGCGCTTCGTCCCGAGGGACAAGTGGTTCCCGTTCACCTACGTCCTGATCGAGCACGGACGAAGGATCTGCATGGCTCGCAACCCCAAGTGCGAGATCTGTCCGGTGAACTACCTGTGCCCGTCGAGCCGGGTGTAGGGTTCGCGCTCGCCGGTCAGCCCAGGGCCGCGACCTGCTCGGGCCGGATCCCCCGCATGACCCGCCGCTCCTCCTCTGAGGTTCCACCCCACACGCCGGCCTCCTGGCCGGTGGCCAACGCCCACGTCAGACACTCGGGCCGGACCGGGCACATGGCGCAGACGGCCTTGGCCGCCTCCACCTGAGCCAGCGCTGGGCCCGTCGACCCGACGGGGAAGAACAGCTCGGGATCGACCCCGATGCACCTGGCCTGCCGGACCCATTCCATGCCCCCACCCCCACGCGCGGATCACCGTTCGGGTCCCCGCGGGCGAGGGGCCGAGCGCCGCCGAATATACTCCGGCCGGTTTTCCACAGCAATGGCTGAATATTTGTTCAATCCCGGGGCGTTCCCGCTGGTGGTCGCCCACCGCGGGGCCTCCTCCACTCACCCGGAGAACACCCTGGCTTCCTTCGAGGCCGCGCTGGCCCTGGGGGCTCCGGTCCTCGAGCTCGACGTCCGCTTGTCGGCCGAGAGGATCCCGGTGGTTCTCCACGACCCGGACCTGTCCCGGACCACCGACGGGTCCGGATGGGTCCACGAGCTCTCCTTCGAGCAGGTCCAGGTGGCGAACGCGGGGACGGCGGACCGGCCCGAGCGGATCCCGGCGTTCCGAACGGTGCTGGACGCCGTGAGCGGCCGAGGTGGTCTCGCCGTGGAGATCAAGAACATCCCGGGGGAGCCGGCCTACGACGACGAGCGGGAGGGGATCGTGGAGGCCGCCACGGCCGAACTGCAGGCCAGCGCATTCCGTGGACC
>JBOGVH010000090.1:0-1927 GCA_050695235.1 Actinomycetota bacterium | reverse complement strand
GTATCGCTCCTGCCGCTCCGTCCCGCCATGCCATCGCTCCCTTTCGTCCGTTGGACAACGGTGATTCCGTGGGGCGAGAGTCGGGTGGAGCTGACGACGCCACCGGTCCGTCGCTCGACGCAGAATCCTCGGGCGTCACCCGAGAAGCCCACCATAACAGGTTCACATTCCGATCCCGCGCGAGACCTCGCTGTCGGGGAGGGCGTGCGCTACTGGGGCAGCGCCAGAACCTGACGAGCGGTCAGCCGCTTCGTGGTCCGGGCGATCCGGAGCCCGGCCATGCCGATCGGGCCGGGAACCCAGTGGGTCATGTCCAGGAGCTCGACCGAGATGCCACCGTCGTCATGCTCCGAGATGCGGAAGACCTTTCCGTGCTCGGTTCGATAGACGCTGGTCTCGGCCATGCGGCTCCAGCATACCCCTTTTCCGTGCCCCCCCATGCAGGAACGATCCCAGTCCTTCCTCACAACGGCGAAAGATCGATCTGCGCGGGATACTCGGACGAGATGAGCACCGATCCCGCGAGCGTCGACATCGTGGTCGAACCGGTCCAGGGCTGGCGGACCTGGAACCTGTCCGCGGACCCGGCGGGCGATCCGCTCCTTCACCCGGCCCGTCCCAGCCCCGATGCTTGGTTGCCGGGGCGTCCGTTGGAGGCCCGGTGCACAGCCTCCCCGATCCTGTCGCTGTTCCGCCGGCCGCACGACGCGCCGGACGCGGGATGCACGTGTGGTATCTACGCGGCTCGGTCCTTGGAATCGATGGACCGGCCCCGGCCGGCGTGGCCCCCGCCTCCGGTGGTGGGAACGGTGACGTTGTGGGGCCGGATGGTGGAGCACGAGCTGGGGTGGCGGGCGGCGTTCGCCTATCCGTCACGGCTCCGACTGGTGTGCGCGATGTGCGCGTGGTTCGAGCCGGGCCCGGGGAATCCCGTGACCGTGCACACGATGTTCCGACGGTTGTACGCACTGTGCGATGTTCATCGCGGTGGGATCCAGATCCCCGACGGGCGACGGTCAAAACCGACGGACGTCGATCCGGACGAGCTCCAGCGGCGGCTGCTTGCGACGTACACGATCGATCTGTTGCCGCTCGAGCGCGTACAGGTGCTGTTCCGACTCCCGCGGACCCCGGACCCGCCTGCCTACGCGCCGACGATCCGCTCGGTGCCGATCCAGGGAAGCTCGCAGGAATAGCGCCACGGGCCCGGCGTGTTGCCCACCTTGACGAAAGGAACACCATGCCGGCCATCACCGCACCGGACATCACGAAGCTCGAACGGATCCCGGCCGTCCCGGAGACGGCGCGGCAGCGCCCCGTCCGCGAGGTCGTGCTCGCTCCTCATGGCCTGGAGGGCGAGGGATTCCCGGTTCGTCGAGCGTTCGCTGGGGCCGACCTCACCGACCTGGACCCGTTCGTCCACATGGATCAGATGGGCGAGGTGGAATACGCCCCCGGCGAGGCCAAGGGCACGCCGTGGCACCCGCACCGCGGGTTCGAGACGGTCACGTACATCCTGGACGGCGTGTTCGAGCACCAGGACTCGAACGGCGGTGGAGGCGTGATCACGAACGGCGACACGCAGTGGATGACCGCCGGCGCCGGGATCCTGCATATCGAACGTCCGCCCGAGCGCCTGGTGGCGAGCGGCGGCCTGTTCCACGGGATCCAGCTGTGGGTCAATCTGCCGAAAGCGGAGAAGTGGGCGCCGCCCCGGTACCAGGACCTCCGGGCGAACGAGGTGTCCCTCCTGGCATCCCCCGACGCCGGTGCGCTCGTGCGCGTGATCGCCGGCGACGTGGCCGGCCGACACGGACCCGGCCAGACCTACACCCCGATGACCATGCTCCATGCCACGATCTCGCCCGGGGCGCGACTGGAACTTCCCTGGCGCCCCGAGTTCAACGCTCTGGCCTACGTCTTGACC